>DASZLP010000195.1:0-3478 GCA_035552355.1 Bryobacteraceae bacterium
TCGTTGATTTCGTCCACGTCTTTCCCCCTGAACAGGTGTTCGCCCTCCTCTGGGCTCCAGAGAAGGGATTAACACCACCCGCTTGAGGGGCTGGGGATTTTTCAACCGGCTTTTTGGGGATTATTGCACCGGCGCTGACACGACAACGATGTGGTTAATTAGTGGTCGGAGGTGCCTTCATGGTTTGGAGGTCTCCCGCCCCCCCAGGACGCTGGTCTGCTGCTTGCGAGGTGATGTATTGACCTTGCGGATGATACGGCTGGTGCAGTCAGCTCAGTGAAGGTCGCCGATTGGTGTTGTAGACCTTGGCGTAGCCGCGTATGGCTCGGGTTTTCGAGAGCACCCCAGAACGGCGCGGCGGATTCTCTTGCCCACCCACTTCAATCCTGCCGAAGCGGAAATCCAAGCTGCAAGTTATTGATTTTATGGTGCGCCCGGAGTGATTCGAACACCCGACCTTCTGGTTCGTAGCCAGACGCTCTATCCAACTGAGCTACGGGCGCAGCATCAATCAGTATAGCCGATGCCTCTCTGCTGTCCCGGGCGACGTTACCATGGACTTGTCCCCCATGGCCGCACTCGACTCCACTCTCCCCGCCACCGCCGACCTTAAGAAAGACGCCGACTACGTTTTCTACGAGCTCACCCGCAGCATCTGCCCCGAGTGCCGGCGCGTCGTCGACGGACACGTCCTGATCCGCGACAACAAAGTCTACATGCGGAAGCGCTGTCCCGATCACGGTCTTTTCGAAGGACTCGTCTACGGCGATGCGCAGCTGTACACGACCTCCTCGAAATTCAACAAGCCGGGCACGATCCCGCTCGAGTTTTCGGCCGCCGTCAAAGACGGCTGCCCGCACGATTGCGGACTCTGTCCCGATCATCAGCAGCACGCCTGCCTCGGCATCATCGAAGTCAACAGCGCGTGCGACATGGCGTGTCCGTTGTGCTTCGCGGAAGCCGCGCCGGGGTTCAATCTGACGCTCGAAGAAGTTGAGGATATTCTCGACCACTACGTGCGCGCCGAGGGCAATCCGCAGGTTGTGCAGTTCTCGGGCGGCGAGCCGTCGATACATCCGCAGATCGTGCAGATGCTGCGGGCGGCGCAGGCGCGCGGGATTCCGAACGTCATGCTCAACACGAACGGAAAGCGCATCGCCGCGGACGACCGCTTTCTCGCCGAGCTGGCCGAAGTGCGCCCGAACATCTACTTCCAGTTCGATGGCTTCGAGCGGACCACATGGGAAGCCATTCGCGGCGAGCCCGACATCCTGCCGGTTAAGATGCGCGCGCTCGACCGACTTGCCGAAATCGATTGCGCGGTGATCCTCGTACCCGCGATCGAACGCGGCGTCAACGAGCATGAAATCGGCAACATCGTGCGTTTCGGCATCGATCACCCCGCCGTGAAAGGCATCAACTTTCAGCCGGCTTTTCATACGGGCCGTCACACGCGTCACGATCCGATGCAGCGCATGACGAATCCGGATATCGTGCGCCTCATCGAAGAACAAACCGCCGGGTTGTTTGTCCAAAGCGATTTCATCCCCGTGCCGTGCTGCTTTCCGACGTGCAATTCGGTGACATACGCGTACATCGACGAGCAGCAGAAGGTCACACCGCTGCCGCGCATCCTCAATGTTGACGACTACCTCGACTATATTTCGAATCGCGTCATGCCCGATCTCGGGGCGGACATCCGGCACGCGCTCGAAGGCCTGTGGTCGTCATCGGCGGTGCAGGGTTCGGAGAAGGTCGCGCGCGAGTTCGCCTTTTCGTGCTCCGCCTGCGGCCTGGCCGATGGCGGACTTGACGTCCACGGGCTTTCGAAATTCATGTTCATGATCATGCTGCAGGACTTCATGGACCCGTGGACCTTCAACCAGAAAAACCTGATGAAGTGCTGCAAGGAATTCCTGCTCCCCGGCGGCAAACAGATTCCGTTCTGCGCCTACAACACCGTCGGCTATCGCGAACAGGCGCGGACGCAGCTCGTGGCGCAGGAGAAGCAACGGCAGGCCGCGCGCCGCGCGGGCACGAAGTATGAAGTTCAGCCGGTGACGTTTTCGTTTGGAACTGAAAGGAACGTCCCGCTGGTGGAATTGCCTGCCAAATGACGCCTGCAGCTCAGTTGAAAACCTGCTGCGCTGCCGCGTACGAGAGCAGCTTCGCCCGCATGCTGCTCGGGGACTCGTTTCATCCTGGCGGACTTTCGTTGACGCTGCACCTCGGCGAGTTGCTCGCATTGCGGCCCGGCGCGCGCGTGCTCGATGTCGCGAGCGGAAAGGGTGAAAGCGCGATCGGTCTTGCGCGGCGGTTCGGCTGCGAAGTCGTGGGTGTCGACTTCGGCGCTGGCAACGTCGCCGATGCAACCGCGCGGGCCGCGGACGCGGACATGGCGCATCTCGTCTCCTTCCGGCAGGGCGACGCCGAACAACTGGAATTTGCGGACGGGAGTTTCGATGCAGTGATCTGCGAATGCGCCTTCTGCACCTTTCCCGGCAAGCCGGCGGCTGCGCGGCAGTTTGCCCGCGTGCTGCGCGGCGGCGGCAGACTGGGCCTGAGCGATCTGACGCGCTCCGGCCCGCTGCCCGCGGATCTTACCGGACTGCTGGCCTGGATCGCCTGCATCGCCGATGCGCGCCCCGTCGCCGAGTACACAGATTATCTGAAAGGCGCCGGGTTCGACGTGACCGTCGTCGAGTCCCACGATAGAGTTTTGGCGGAGATGGTCCGCGATATTCAGGGGAAGCTGATGGCGGTGGAATTGATGGGCGGCGTGAACAAGCTCGATCTGGCGGGAATCGATCTTGATCAGGCGAAGCGTTTTGCGAAATCGGCGGCCGCGGCCATTCGCGGTAGTCTGCTCGGATACAGCCTGATCGTGGCGCAGCGGCCGTAATGTTGTTTACCGCGCGAAACACGCTGATCGCAATCTCGGCCGCGAGCGCTCTCGCTATGCTGTACGTCGGGGCGTATCAGATTCGTGCCGTCGAACACATGAGCTGTCCACTGCTCAAGGGCGGCTGCGAAGCCGTCGCGGATGCACCGTTTGCGCGCCCTTTCGGCATCCCCGACGGATTTATCGCCGCCGGCCTCTACGGCGTCGTGATCCTGTGCGCGGCCGCACTTCCGGGCTGGGGCCGCTACGCGGTCCGGGCGCTCACTGTGATTGCCACGGCGGTCAATATCCTGGGCGTTTGGGATATGAGCCGGCTCGGCGCGTGGTGTTTCTACTGTTTGCTGACGACGCTGCTTTCGCCGGCGCTTGTCTGGCTGGCTTTTGTGTACTAGCCCGCACGCCTGAAAGCGCTGGTTTCGGCGGCCAATCCGCATAATTAGAATATGGCGTATACGATCAGAGGTGTCGAACCGGCGAGCAATTCTCAACTCGCCGAAATGGAAGCAAAGATCGGTCCGAGTAACTTTCTCCGCACCATGGCGCACCGCCCCGAGGGCATGCGGGATTTCATGCGCC
>DASZLP010000196.1:0-19233 GCA_035552355.1 Bryobacteraceae bacterium
CGGCCCGGTTGGAGATGGCGGCACCGCAGGCCGCGGCGCACCAACCGGCGGATGAATCGGCGACCCGCGCCCAATCGGCGGACGCAGCGGCATCGCGCGCGGGCGGTTCTCGTCCTCTGTTTTTTCGGCCTCGCTTCTTTCAGTGACAGGCGGTTCAGCCGCCGGCCCGGCGCTTGCCTCCGGAGCTTTCTCGGCGGGCCGCTCGGGACGCGCGGCATCTTCGGCTGGCGGCGGGACGGCGCGTGCCCGTTTCGGCGGCGCCGGCGCGGCATGTTCTTCCACCTGCGGCGCGGCACGTTCTTCCTGCGGCGCGGCATGTTCCACCTGCGGCGCGGCATGTTCCACCTGCGACGCCACCCTCGCGCGCTGGCGGTCGATCACGTTTTCCTTTTCGGCGGGCGGGATTTCCTCGACCGCGGCGGGCGCCCCGTTGCGGTGAGCGGCCGGGGCAGGTGTCAGGGGCTCGCCGTTATAATAGCGGCGCAACTGATCGGCTTTATCTTCGTCGATCGAGCTGGAGTGGGTAACCTTTTCAGCAATCCCGAGCTCGTGCAGCTTGTCGATGACCTCGCGCGACTTGACTTCCAGTTGCCGCGCCAGCTCATTGATTCGAATCTTACTCATATCAGGATGATTTCGTTTAACTGCCTGTACTACCGCCGGTTTGCCCACACTCAGGGCTGGTGAATTCCTTCTTCACCTGATTCCGCCGGCTGTGCTTCCGCCCCCGCGTCCCCACCGCTCTCCGGCGGTTCCATCATCGTATCAGAGGCGCCGGATTCGGCCTCGGCGGCAACTCCATCAGGCGGCGCGCTTTCGGCGGCGGCGGACGCTTCATACTCCTGCTCCTGGCCGTAGAAACCGTTGATCGCCTGCTGGATGCGCGCCACGGCTTCGGCATCTATTCCCTCAAGCGCTTCGAGCTGCTCGGGTGTCATGTTCCCCAGCTTCTCGACCGTGCCGATATCGCCTTTTACGAGGGCGTCCACGGTTGCTTCCGCCAGACCGTAGTCGATCAGCGCCGAAACCGGCGCGCCGGTCGACAACAGCTCGATCGCATTCTGCACTTCCTGCCGCTTCTCTTCTTCGCTCTTGATGTCGACTTTCCAGCCCAGCAGCTTAGCGGCCAGCCGGACATTCTGCCCCTTCTTGCCAATCGCCAGCGACAACTGCGAGTCATCGACAATCACTTCCATGTGATGCTCGGCCGGGTCGAGAATCGTCACGCGGCTGATCTTGGCCGGGCTCAGCGCGTGCGTGGCAAATGTCACCGGATCGTCGGAGAATTCAATAATGTCGATCTTTTCGCCGCGCAGCTCGCGGATGATGGATTGCACCCGCATTCCCTTCATGCCGACGCAGGCGCCGACGCTGTCGACGTCGCGGTCGCGGCTGGAAACGGCGATCTTTGTGCGCTCGCCGGCTTCACGCGCGCAGCCTCGAATCGTTACGGTGCCATCGTAGATTTCCGGCACTTCCTGTTCAAAGAGACGCTTCACCAGTTCGGAATCGGCGCGCGAAACCACCACGCCGGGCCCTTTGGACGACTTGTCGACGATCCTGATCACGCAGCGCACACGGTCGCCGACGCTGTAACTTTCGAGGCGCGATTGTTCGCGCTTGGGCAGGCGCGCTTCGGTCTTGCCCAGATCGACCACCAGATCGAGTCCCTCGACCCGCTTGATCGTTGTGTTCACCAGCTCGCCGACACGATCGGCGTACTCGCGGTAAATCGTCTCGCGCTCCGCTTCGCGGACCTTCTGAAAAATCACCTGCTTGGCCGTCTGCGCCGAGATCCGGCCGAGGGCATCGGTCGGCTTCTGAACCCGGATCGTCGAGCCGATTTCGGCCGACGGATCGATGCGCCGCGCCTCGGCGGGGCTCATTTCCAGGGCAGGATCGGTTACGGGGTCGGCGACGGTTTTCACGGAGAACAGCCGCATCCCGCCGTTCTTGTCTTCGAAGTCGGCTTCGTAATTCTCGACGGTGCGGAAGTGCTTGCGCGCGGCAATCAGCATCGCGTCCTTCACCGCGTCGAGAACGATCTGAGGGTCGATACCCTTTTCCTTGCTCAGGATTTCTATCGACTGATAAATGTTATCCACAAGTTTGCCTCTGGTTTCCTGAATGAAGCCGGCATGCTGCTTTGTCCGGGGGCGCTTCTACCACTCAAACTTCAGATTGGCGTGGTCGACTTGATCCACGGCAAACGTTACTTGCTTTCCGGCCGCAAGGTCGATCGTCACCATGTGGTCTTCGGCTCGCGAGATCACGCCTTCGAAGTGTTTGTCAGCTCCGCCAGCCGGTTCTTTCAGTACAACTTTGACCTTTTTGCCGGAGAAGCGCTGCCAGTCCTGCCATTTGCCGAGTTTGCGCTCGACACCCGGAGAACTCACTTCAAGATCGTAAGAGCCCGGGATGGGATCCTCGGCGTCGAGCGCCGCGCCAACTTCGCGCGAAATGAACTCGCAATCGGCGTGAGTAACACCTTCGGGTCTATCGATGTAAATGCGCAAAAGATGGCTGCGTCCCGAGCCTTTCAACTCGATTTCGACAATTTCAATGCCAGCGGGGGCGGCTGCCGCCTCGGCGATGGCCGAGATCCGCGATACCATTTCCTGCCTCGTCATACTTGCCCGCGTCATGTTGATTAAAAGCGGCGACCAATAAAAAAGTGGGCTTCCGCCCACTCTCTGAGTTCGACCGTCGATCTCAGTATAACAAAAATACGTGTAGAAAACCGAAGAGCGGACTAACGAGTCAGGGCCGCGCCCGCCGTTGCCGCCTGTGGATGCGATGGCGCGTGGCGGCGCACGCACGCCAGTTCCATTGCCAGCTCGTCGCGCGCCGCGCTGTGGGCCATGCGCGCCTTCTCGACTTCCAGCCGGGCGGCTTCGATTTCGCAGGGCGGGCCGGAGCTCATCAGGCGCTCGAGCGCATTGAGCTTGCGGCCATACTCCTCAAAGGTCGCTCGATATGCGTCGCGGGCGTTCATAACTATTAGACGGTTCGACCCTGGCGAGGGTTCGCGATTTCCTCAGAAATTAATTTGCGCTTAACCTGTGGCGCGGGCGATCTCGCCTGCCGGCTCCGGTCATCCCTGCCGGCGCTTGTCCACATCGACGCACCGAGATTTCGGGTTAACCAAAAAGCGCTCGCTGACGGGCGGCTCGGAAACAGTTGTAGCGCTTGTGGCGCGTGGGTCCCAATAGCTTTTCAACATTCTCCTGGAAAGCTATGCGGATCGTGCCGATAAGTGCAGCGTGGACAGGCTTCTCGAAAACGCGCGGCGAATCTTTAACGTGGCTTGCGTCGCGGCCGATCATCCAGAGGGTCTTCACGAATTCGCGCTGGCGATCCGTCCGGATGGTGGAATGCACTTCATCATGGAGGCGCCGTTCTCTCTCGAAGGGGTCGCCAGTTACACCGGCGCTCGAAGCGTCTGGCGAGTTTCGCGGTCTCGCGACAATGTCGTTGTCGAAGGAAAATGCGCGGCGACGGAGGTTCGTCTGACGAAAGTTCGTCTGAGCGAAAAGCGCGGCCCCGCGTTTGGATTGCTCCGCGACCAGCCGCGCTACAGAATCACTTCGCCGCTTCTGACTTCCTGTACGGCTTCTTCCTGAACTGGAGTGGAAGTTGGCGGAATTGGCGGAAGAAGAGGAGGAGTTGTCGTCTCCTCGATCCTTCGCGCATAAAGCGGTGAACGCGCCAGCACAATGCCCCACAGAATATGGCCAACCTGCAGTTGCCGGCTGGGTGCATACAGCGTTACGAGCGGGTTCACGTGTTTCCAAAGCCAGTCATACGCGATCAGATAAACCAGCAAGCCGGCAATCGCGCCATACAAGCGGAGCAGGGATCTCGAACCGGGTTTGGCCTTTGAGCCGCGGCGATCGCCCCACACCCAGCCCCACAGCGCGCCGAGCCCGCCGTAAGTCGCGATCAGCATTGCCAGACCCGACCACGTGGCGCGCACGAACTGATTACGATATGCCGCGCCGCCGAAGAAGGTCGTGGCGAAGAGATTCGGCACAAACCAGATGGACCGGCCATCCCAGAGCGAGCCGATCATCAGGCAGGCGAGGATGACAAGCGCCCCAAGAACGCCGGCCTGCAGCCCCGCGAGCGCGTGGCGCATTCCGAAACGCCGCCGGCGAGTCTCGTCCCTGTCTTCCGGGATGGCCGACGCTGCCATTAACTCCAACGACGGGCCGCCTTCATCTGCGCCATACATCTCTATACATCTCTATCTCAAGCCTATACTGGCGAATGGGGAAAGGCAAAACCCGGCTTGTGTTCTCCGAGGCCGGGCGTCTGAGTCACAGCAATCATGCGGCGATGCTCATGCAGGAACGCGTAGTCATTACCGGCATTGGCGCGGTGAGCCCAAACGGGATCGGCAGAGAAAATTTCTGGCGCGCCACCCGGCTTGGCAGGAGCGGTGTGCGGCGCATCACACGCTTCGATCCGGCGGCATTTCAGGTGCAAATCGCCGGTGAAGTTCCGGATTTCGACGAGAGCGAATACATCGACGCGAAAGAACGGCAGCATGTCTCGCGCTGTGTTCCGCTGGGTCTCGCGGCCGCCCGGGAAGCTGTCGCCGACGCTGGACTCGATCCATCGCGCATGAGCCGGGACGAGTTGCGGAAGATCGGAGTCCTGCTCGGCTCCGGCGGCGGCTCGCAGGAGTTTACCGAGCAGCAATACCGGCTTTATTACACCGGCAAAGAAAAGCAGTGCAGTGTGTATACAGTTCCCACGTCGACCATAGGCACGCTGGCCAGCGAGATTTCCATGCGCTTCGGATTTCGCGGCCTGAGCCATATCATCTCGACCGGCTGCACCTCTTCCACCGACGCGATCGGATACTCATTCCGGCACATTCGGAGCGGTGCGCTTCCCTGGATGCTGGTGGGCGGCGTCGACGCTCCCATCGCGCCGCTGATTCTGCGCGGATTCATGGTGATGCGCATCCTGACGTCGAGCTGGAACCGGGAGCCGGAACGCGGCTCGCGCCCTTTTTCGCGGGATCGCAGCGGCTTCGTGCTGGGCGAGGGCGCATGGTTCTTCGTGATGGAGAATTACGAACACGCCAAAGCCCGCGGGGCTCACATTTATGGGGAAATAGCCGGCTACGCGTCAACGTGTGAGGCTTTTCACCGCGTCCGGCTCGAAGAGTGTGGCGAAGAGCCGGCCCGCACGATGGGAATGGCGATCGAGGAAGCGGGCATCTCGCCCGAAGCCATCGGCTACATCAACTATCACGGGACCTCCACCGAGCTGAACGACCGCATCGAAACGCGCGCCACGCGGCTGGCATTCAACGGCCACGCCTACCGGCTCGCGGGATCGTCGCTGAAGAGCCTGATCGGACATCCGCAGGGCGCCTGCGGGGCGGCGGGAGTCGCGGCGACGCTGCTCGGGATGCGCGATGGGATCGTGCCGCCAACCATCAATCTCGAAGATCCGGATCCGGAGTGCGATCTCGATTACGTGCCTCGCGAGGCGCGCGCGCTCGACTGCGAATACGCGCTGGCCAACTGCATTGCATTCGGCAGCAAGAACTCGGCTCTGGTGCTCCGCAAGCTCCAGGGATGAGTCGCTGCGGCGCTTCGCGGCTGTCGGTTTGAACTCCAATTCTGGACGAGTGGATTCGGCAATCCTGCCGGCGCCGGTACGCCCTACACTAACAGCGATGCCACTCCAAAACCGCGTCGACCCTTACGGCACTCTCTTCCGCACCACAGCCCGCGGAACCTTCATGGGAAATCGCGGCGGCGCCATTCATAACGAACAGCGCGAGATCGTGCGTCCGTTCCTGAACCGCCGCTGGATTAGCTGCGTGCTCGAGTTCCGCGGACGTAAACGGACCGTTATGACTCCAAACCGGTACACCGAACTTTTCTTCCTCGATGAAGCTGTGTCGTTCGCAGCCGGGCACAGGCCCTGCGCCGAGTGCCGCCGCGAGAGGTTCAACGCGTTTCGCGAGGCGTGGAGTAGTTGGGATCGCTCGCATCAGGCTCCGCTGCGCGCGGATTATATGGATGAAATCCTGCACAGTGCGCGGGTCGGCGATTTGCGGCGCAAGGCCACTTATCAGGCGATGATCCATACCCTGCCCGACGGCTGCTTTGTCGAGATCGATGACCGTCCGTACCTCGTCGCGGGTGACGCACTGGCCTTATGGACGCCGGCGGGTTACGCCGAAAAGCGGCCGCGGCCCGCGGGCGTGAAAGTTACGGTACTGACGCCGGAACCTGCGGTTCGGTGCATCCGCGCAGGCTACGCGCCGGTGATTCACGAGTCGGTGAATACTGCGAAAATGGTTCGGTCATGAACTGGAACGCCGCACGCATTCTCCTGATCACAGCGGGCTTTTGTTACGGCCAGACGGGCGCGCCTCCCGAGCTGTTGTTCCGCATGTCGCTCGAAAACACCACGCGGCACGCGCTCGCGCAGGAGATTTTCACCAATCCCGATCTCGAGGTGCAGGCGTATGGCGATGGCAAAAACATGCTGGTCGCTGTGGGAAAAGCGGACACCGATCCTCACCTCTTCGACGGCCTCTGCGATAAGCCCTGCGGATTCACCCTGCGCGACAAGAACCGCGACTTCGATCTCACCGGCCGGGCGAAGATCAAATGGACGACCATCGTCTCCGGCTTCCATCGCGCGCGGCCTTTGATCAAGCTGACGGACGGCACACTGCTCATCGGCGATCAGGCGGATGGCTCGATGACCGACTGGCAGCAATCGGAAGTGTCGCTGGCCGATGTGCGGTGGCTGAAGCTCGACCCCGCGCGCGGCGTCACCGTGAGCCGAACCTGGGAGAAGGCCGACCTCAGCAGAGTCTCTGAAGTCGGCTTCTTCGACGTGATTCCCGGCAGTGGCACGCCGCCAGGCGGTTGGGTCGCGATCGCGGCGTTCGAGCTTTGGGGAAAGCCGGCTGCGCGGGTATCCACCCCGGAAAAGCATTGAGCAAGCTGGCGCTGATTACTGGGGCGTCGAGCGGGATCGGCGAAGTCTTCGCGCGGAAGCTCGCTGCGCGCGGTTATGATCTGATTCTCGTGGCGCGCCGCGAGGAACGCCTGCGGGCGCTTGCCGCGAGCCTCGAAAGCGCGTGCGAAATTCTGCCGGCGGATCTTTCGACGGAGCCCGGCATTGCGGGAGTCGAGAGCACGATCCGCAATCGTCCGGCGCTCGATCTTCTTGTGAACAACGCCGGCTTCGGCACGAAGGGGCGATTCTGGGAAACGGATCCGGCGGGGCAGATCCGCATGCACGAGGTCCACGTGATGGCAACGATGCGCCTCACCCGCGCGGCGCTTGAGATGATGGTCCCGCGTGGAAGCGGAGGTGTGATCGGCGTATCTTCGGTGGCGGCGTTTGGACAGAACCCGGGCAGCGTGAGCTACTGCGCGACCAAAGCCTGGATCAACAGCTTCACCAAAGGTCTTGACATGGAATTGCACGCCATGGCCTCGCCGGTAAGGGTACAAGCGCTCTGCCCCGGATTCACCGTGACCGAATTTCAGCAGACTGCGGGCGTGGACGCGACGTTGATTCCGCGCTCTCTCTGGATGAACGCCGACGATGTCGTCGAGGCGTCGCTCCAGGGTCTGGCGCGCGGACAGCTCATCGTCGTGCCGGGCTGGAAATACAGGATCGGGGCGTTGCTCATGCAGCACGTGCCCTGGAAGGTGCAGCGGCGCGTAGGGCGTCCGTGGGGGAAAAAGGTCTGATCGTCGAGTGCGTGCCGAATTTTTCCGAAGGCCGCGACCCGGTAATCGTGGCGGCGATTGCGGCCGCGGTCGAGGCGGTTCCGGATGTCTGGCTGCTCGATACGACTTCGGATCAGGACCACCACCGCTCGGTATTGACGTTTGCGGGAGCGCCGGAAGCCGTAATGAATGCCGCTTTCGCGGCGGTGCGCGAAGCGGCGGCGCGGATCGATATGAGCCGCCACGCCGGCGTGCATCCGCGAATCGGCGCGGCCGATGTTGTGCCGCTGGTTCCGGTGGAGGGCATCTCGCTCGCGTCCTGCGCCGACCTCGCGCGCCGGCTCGGAGCGCGCATTGACCGTGAGCTCGGCGTTCCCGTTTACCTTTATGAGGCGGCGGCGCTGCGTCCGGAATGCAAGCGTCTGGAGAATGTCCGCAAGCTCGCGCCGTCTGGACTCGCGCCGGACTACGGGATTGGTCGCCACCCAACCGCGGGTGCCAGCGTGGTCGGCGCGCGCAAATTCCTGATCGCCTGGAATATCAATCTGCGGACCCACAATGTTGCCTTCGCGCGCCAAATCGCGCGCGAGATTCGTGAGTCGTCCGGCGGATTGCCGGCTGTGAAGTCGATTGGGCTGCCACTCGAATCGCGTGGCCAGGCGCAGGTGTCGATCAACCTTGTCGATTTCGAGCAGACGCCGCTCTATGTCGTTTTCGATGAGGTGCGCGAGCGTTGCGACCGCGCAGGCGTGGAGATTGCCGGGAGCGAACTGATCGGTATGATCCCGGCCGCGGCGCTCGCAGGCTCCGAAGGCCACGATCTGCGATGGGAGAATTTCCGGCCCGGCCTGGTGCTGGAGAATCGTCTGCGGACTCTGGCGTGACTGGCCCAGCACCCTGTGAGGCGGACGATCGTTTTGTGCCGTCTGCCTTCCGAACCCAAAACTGGCAGCGCCGAACAAAGGAAGCTGCCAGGCGCGGGCAGAAGCGCGAGCGCGGCGTGCGAGAAGCGATGAGCCGAGCCGATGGTGCATTTTGAAGGGACGGCTAAACTGGAGGCTTGCCCGCGCTCACCGAACTCATCGCTTCGATAGGCCGCTGCCGCGCGATCGATCTCGGCCAGCCCTACTTCATCGGCATCCCGCACTATCCGCTCCATGCCCCCTATCTCTACAGCCTGAGCAAGAAGCACGGCGAGGTCGTGAACCCTGGCGGCTCGAGCTCCGCCGCCGAAGCCATCGCCCTGAGCACCCACGTCGGTACGCACATCGACGCCCTCTGCCACTTCTCTTTCAACGGCAAACTGCACGGCGGCGAGGACCCCACCGGCCACCAGTCATACGAAGGCGGTGTCGAGCGCTTCTCGGTCGACACGATCCAGCCGATCTTTCGGCGCGGCGTTCTTCTCGACATCGCGAAGCTCACAGGCGTCGACGTCCTCCCGGTCGATTTCGTCGTTACACCGGACCACCTCGAGCGCGCCTCGGCAGGCGTCGACATTCAGCCGGGCGACGTGGTGCTGCTGCGCACCGGCTGGTCGCGCTACTGGAACGATCCGGCGCGCTTTATCTCGCAGGTGCACAGTCCGGGACCGGCGATCGAAGGCGCGCGGTGGCTGAGCGATCGAAAAATCTTCGCCGCCGGATCCGAGACCGCGCCGTTTGAGTTCGTGCCCAACCCGCCGATGCCGGTACACGTTCATTTGCTCGTCGAGCACGGTATTCACATCATCGAGTGCCTGAACCTCGAAGAGTTAGCAGCCTCTGGCGCGCGCGAATTCCTCTTCGTCGCCATTCCGCTGAAAATCCGTGGCGGAACCGCGTCGCCGATTCGGCCGGTGGCGCTCATATGACCCGTTACGATGCCCTGCTGCTCGTATCTTTCGGCGGACCGGAAAAGCGCGACGACGTCATCCCGTTTCTCGAAAACGTGCTGCGCGGACGGAACGTGCCGCACGAACGCCTGCTCGCTGTCGCCGAGCATTACTATCACTTCGACGGACGCAGCCCGATCAACGGACAATGCCGCGCTCTCATCGCGGCCCTCGACTCCCAGGGCGTCGAACTGCCGATCTATTGGGGCAATCGCAACTGGCATCCGATGCTCGGCGACACGATAAGTCAAATGCGCGCCGATGGCGTCAGGCGCGCGCTGGCGATCGCGACATCGGCCTTTGGCTCTTACTCCGGATGCCGCCAGTATCGCGAAGACATCGAATCCGCCCGCGCCTCGGTCGAAGGCGCGCCCTCGATCGACAAGCTGCCGCCCTTCTGGAATAATGCGGGATTTCTGGCCGCCATGGTGGAGAGAGTCCGCGACGCCCTGACTTCCCTGCCCGATGCGGAGATCGTCTATACCGCACACAGCATTCCGGTGTCGATGGCGCAGTCGAGTCCCTACGAACAGCCGTTGCGTGAAGCCGCCCGCCATGTCAGCGCCGAGCTCGGGCTGGGCGAGCCGGTGCTGGTCTTTCAAAGCCGCAGCGGACCGCCATCGCAGCCATGGCTTGGCCCCGACATCGGCGAGTACATCCAATCGACCGCCGCCAAGCGTCTGATCGCCGTGCCCATTGGATTCATCTCCGACCACATGGAAGTGATCTACGATCTCGACTATAAAGCGGCAAGGCTCGCCGCATCGCGTGGTATCCAATTCGGCCGCGCGGGCACGGTGGGGACGCATCCGCTGTTCGTCGCGGGGCTGATCGAACTGGTGCGGGAGGCTCAGGCGAACGGAATCAAAGCGTGTATGCCGGACTGCTGCCCGCCACCCGCGGGACGTGGGCCAGTTCAGACGCGTTGATCGTCAATGCTTCTTTCGATCACGCCTTCGAACTCAGCTTCGAAAGCTCGCAGGGCTTCGACAACCATCGCCGATCGCTCCTGCATCTCAGGGGAACGTAAGACGCCGCGGAGTCTGGGAGAGGGCTTATATATTGCCGAATGCTCAACCTCCCAGAAGAGTCCCGTCAATACGGGAACAATTTGATACTCGGCCTGTACTCGGTCCTCGGTTCGATAATAACCTGAATACTTCAGGGCGAGTTCGCGATTGTTTTCAACAACCGGATCGGAGCGCCAATCGGGAAATCGGCGACGCAACACGAGATCAACCTCCTGCAAACGGCGGCGCGGAAACACGAGGACGCGGACGGCCGCGAGATCCTTCAGGCTCGTCAGCGAATATGACTCCGCGTACTCACGGTCGAACACAGCGCCTTCCTGATGACGCTGCAACTTGGGTATAGCGCTTTCGCACTCCTTCACCCTCGCTTTAACTACCAGTTGTTCGTAATCCCTCAGATCGCGGAAAATCGGCAGAAGGTGATATCGAATTTCTGCCTCAAGCTGTTCCGCAACCCGCCGGATATGAGGAAGCAGCGAAAAGTACTCCTCACGTAGACGGTCCTGAACGGTTCGGTCAGCCATCAACCCAGCGCGAGTTCAAGCTGCTGCCTTACGGAAGACGACGGATCGGTATTAAAGTAGAACTGCCACGCGTTTCCATCTGCAGGAGCCAGAATGCATCTCTCGATCTCGCTCGCAGCATGATCCTCGATAAAATCCATACTGAACGCTTTTTTCGCTCGTCGATTTACATACATTTCGTTGTCGAACTTATAGTAGTAGCCGGCGTTCTCCAGAATGTCTGCCTTCGCGAGGAGTTCAGTCAGTTCTTTTGTCATGCTGCCTGGATTCTACCGAACTTCGCGGTTCACCTAATGTTTCTTCGCCGGCGGCTCCACGATCCGGATATGCAAATCCCGCAACTGCTCCGGCCGCACCGTATTCGGCGCGTTCATCATCAAATCCTCCGCATTCTGATTCATCGGGAACATGATGACCTCGCGGATGTTCGGCTCATCCGCCAGCAGCATCACGATGCGGTCGATGCCCGGCGCGATGCCGCCGTGCGGCGGCGCCCCGTACTTCAGCGCATTGATCAGCGCGCGGAATCGCGTATCGACCTCCGACCGCTCGTAGCCCGCGATCTCGAACGCGCGATACATGATCTCCGGATGATGATTCCGGATAGCGCCTGACGACAGCTCGTAGCCGTTACAGACGATGTCGTACTGAAATGCCTTGATCGTCAGCGGGTCCTTTGTGTTCAGCGCTTCGAGCCCACCCTGCGGCATCGAAAACGGGTTATGGCTGAAGTCGACCTTGCCGTGCTCGGCGTCGAATTCATACATCGGAAAATCGACGATCCAGCAAAAACGATAGACATCCTGCTCGATGAGATTCAGCATTTGGCCGAGGTGCGTCCGCAGCCCCGCGAGAATGCGGCAGACTTTCGCGGTGTCGGTGTCCGAAAGGAAGATGATCGCGTCGTCCGTTTTCGACGCGGTGAGCGAGATGATCTCGGCGGTCTCCTCCGGCTTCAGGAACTTTGTAATGGGACCTTTGAGAGAATTCCCTTCCTCAACCAGCAGCCATGCCAGGCCCGCCGCGCCTTCTGTTTTCGCGCGCTCTTCCAGCCGGTCGAAAAACGATCGCGACTGTTTCGCGCCCGCGGGAATTCGCATCGCCCGCACCGTTTTCCCCGCAAAGGCTTTGAATCCGGATGCCGCGAACAGACCGCTGAGCTCGGTGATTTCGAGCGGATTTCGCACGTCCGGTTTGTCCGTGCCGAAGCGCCGCATGGCTTCCTCGTAAGTGAAGCGCGGAAACGGGGCCGGCGTCATCACACGATTTGGCTGGAACTCAGAGAACAATCCGACGAATAAGCTCTCGACCGCCGCGAACACATCCTCCTGTGTGACGAAGCTCATCTCGAGATCGAGCTGGTAGAACTCGCCGGGAGAGCGATCGGCGCGCGCGTCTTCATCGCGATAGCAGGGCGCGATCTGAAAGTAGCGATCGAAGCCCGACACCATGATGATCTGTTTGAACATCTGCGGCGCCTGCGGCAGCGCATAGAATTTTCCGGGATGCCGCCGCGCCGGCACCAGAAAGTCGCGCGCGCCTTCCGGACTCGACGCGGTGAGCGTCGGCGTCTGAAATTCGTTGAATCCAAGCTCAACCATGCGCCGCCGGATGCTCGATATCACGCGCGATCGCAGCATGATGTTCTGATGCATTTTGCCGCGCCGCAGGTCGAGGAAGCGGTAAGCGAGCCGCGAATCTTCGGGTACGGCGGTCTCGGGAAACACGTTGAACGGCAACGGCTCGGTCGGCCCCAGCACTTCGATTTCGGTTACTTTGACCTCGACTTCGCCCGTCGCCATCGCGGGATTGATCTTCCCTTCCTCCCGGTCGGCGACCTTCCCATCCGCGCGGATAACGGTCTCTTTGGGAAGCCGCGTCACGTGCTCGTACATCTCGCTACCCGGCGCGATTACGAGCTGCGTCGCGCCATAGTGATCGGCGAGATCGATGAAGTAAACACCGCCGTGGTCGCGCCGGTTCCGCAACCAGCCCGACAGCCGCACGGTCTCGCCCACGTGCCGGGCGCGAAGCTCGCCGCACGTATGTGTTCTATAGGTGTGCACAGGAGTTCTGGGTTCCAATCGTTAATTCTTCGAGAAGCGCGCCGCGCGTAATGCGGCGCTGATCGCCGGACTGCATGTCCTTCAGCGAGTATTCGCCGGCCGCGATTTCGTCGTCGCCGAGGATCAGCGCATAGCGCGCCCCGAGTTTGTTGGCGAGCTCCATGGCGCGTTTGAGCTTCAGGTTCGCCGCCACTTCAACGGATACGCCCGACCGTCGCAGGTCCCGCGCCAGCCCGCCCGCGTGGCGCAGCGCCGCGTCGCCCAGAGGAGCCACATAGACGTCAAGAGCATCGCACGCGGTCTGATCGACAGTCATCACCAGGCGATCTTCGCCGATCGAGAATCCGATTCCCGGCGCCGGAACACTCGATCCGAGCGATTCCGCGAGGCCATCGTAGCGCCCTCCGCCGAGCACCGAATTCTGTGAGCCCAGATTGCCGTGGATAACTTCGAACGTGGTCCGCATATAGTAATCAAGCCCGCGCACGAGCCGCGGCCGGATTTCAAACGCGATCTCACGGTCTTTCAGATAAGTCTGCACGGCGGCGAAGTGAGGGCCGCAAATCCCGCACAGATTATCCAGAATCGACGGCAGTTTGTCGATGATCGGCTGGTCTTCCGGGACTTTGCAATCGAGGACGCGCAGTGGGTTCGTGTCCACCCGCCTCTGGCAATCCGTACACAACTGCGCGGCCACCGGCTGCAACGCCTCGTGCAGCTTCTCGACAAATTTCGGACGGCAGTTCGAACATCCGACGGAGTTGATCAGCAGCGTGAAACCGGTGAGGCCCGCGCGCACGAGGATCTCGACCACCATCTCGATCACTTCCGCATCGACGAACGGAGACTCCGACCCAATCGCCTCCGCGCCGATCTGAAAGAACTGCCGGTAGCGGCCTTTCTGCGGACGCTCACGGCGGAACATCGGCCCGAGATAATAAAGCTTCTGCACGCCCGGCTTTTGGTCGAGGCGATGCTCAATCCACGCGCGAATTACAGAGGCGGTATTCTCCGGACGCAGCGTGACGGAAGTGCCGTCGCGGTCGTCAAAGGTGTACATTTCCTTCGAGACGATGTCCGTCTCCTGGCCCACCCCGCGCGCGAAAAGCTGCGTTTCTTCGAGGATCGGCGTGCGGATTTCGTGGTAGTTATAAACGGCAAATACTTCGCGCGCAACCCGTTCCACGCGGTTCCACACAGCGGTGTCCGGGGGCAGCAAGTCTCTTGTTCCCTTGATGGCGCGAATCATTTTCGTTTGAAAGCAGGAGGGGGATTTCCAATCGTATCACTGTGTCGCGGTCGCTCCCGCCCGCAGCGCCCGGTCATCCCCTTTAGGCGTGCGGGCTCGGCACTCATGCCGTCGTTTTCAACTTCAAATTCAATTCTGGCCGGCGTGCGCCTTCGCCGTGCGCGCCTGCAGATCGCGCAGCACGGAAAGCTCCGTCGCCCCCGGCGCGGGCGTTGACGCCACTTCGGCAGCGACCTTCAGGTTCCAGCCTGTCGCCGCGCGCACAGCGTCCACAGTGACTCCGGGATGTACACTCGTCAGCGTCAGTTCTTTCGTCACGAGGTCGGGCGTCATGATCCCGAGATCCGTAATCACCGCCGTCGGACCTTTGCCCGGAAACCGCATCCGCTCACGGCTGTCGCCGCCTTCCATATGGCCGCCCGATGTCTGGAAATCCAGCTTCTCGACAAACGCGCGCTTGTTCTGCCGCAGCGTGATCAGCACCTCGCCGCAGTTCGCCGCAATCGCCGGAGCCCCGCCGGCGCCGGGCAGACGCGTCTTCGGGCGGCGGTAGTCCCCAATGACCGTCGAATTGATGTTGGCAAAGCGGTCGATCTGCGCAGCGCCGAGAAATCCCAGGTCGATGCGTCCTCCCTGCAGCCAGTAGGTGAAAATTTCGACGATCGAAACGACCGTATCCGCGGTCTCGGAAAGCTCTCCGTCGCCGATCGAGAGCGGCAGGACATTCGGCTTCGTTCCGATACAGCCCGATTCATAGATCAAAACAGTGTCCGGCGCATGCGTAAGCCGCGCCAGGTTCGCCGCGGCGCTCGGCAGCCCGATTCCCACAAAGCAGGAAGCGCCGTTGCGCATCATGCGCGCGGCGGCGATGGTCATCATTTCATCGGCGCTGTAATCAGACATGGGCGGTGACCCTTTCGATGCTCTTCATGAAGCCGGCGAAATCCTTCGTGCCTGTGATGTGTTCGTCAATCCACTTGAGGAATGTATCGCGCTCTTTCGCGATGTTGTCCCATTGTTTGTAGAAGGCGTTGTTGCGCGCGTAATAGCCCTGCGCGTACGACGGAAACGCGCCCCCTTTGACCTCGCTCACGGCGCCTGCAATCCACCCCGGCAGGATGACCGAATTCGGCGGCGCGTTGAGATCGTCCACAATCTCCTCGACCGTGACGATGGAACGCTTCGCCGCCATCACGGCCTCCTTCTGCGCGCCGACCACGCCCCACATCATCACATTGCCTTTGCGATCCGCCTTCTGCGCGTGGATGATCGTGACGTCGGGCCGGTGCGCCGGTACCGCGGCGAGCTTCTCGCCGGTGAACGGACAGTCGATGAAACGGACGTTCGGATTGTGCTTCGGCAGGTCCGTCCCGATATAGCCGCGCAGGATGCCAAACGGCAGATGCGACGCGCCAGCCGCATACGCCGCGGCCATGCCCGCATGCTCATGCTCCTCGACGGCGAGGGGGTTCGGCCAGTCCTTTTCGATGGCGTCACGCAGACGGTGCAGCGATCCGACGCCGGGGTTTCCGCCCCATGAAAAGACGATTTTCGAAACGCAGCCCGCCCCGATCAACTGATCGTAAATCACGTCGGGAGTCATCCGGATCACGGTCAGGCCGCGCCGCTTCTGGCGGATGATCTCGTGTCCGGCGGCGAATGGAATCAGATGCGTAAAACCTTCGAGCGCGACCGTATCGCCATCGTGCACGCACTCCCGGATGGCTTCGTCAAGGCGCAGAATAGCTGCCAATATGGATTACCTCGGAAGTGTCATTCTAGCAACGGGGCGAAGGGGTGGGCAAAACCGCTTTCTTACGCGCGCGGCTCGGAATGCCGCTCCGTTGTTACCGGGCCGCGACTGTGAAGGAGCGATTCAAACCGCGACGGCGTCCATCTGACCGCCGCCGGCTGAAACCGCCAGGGTGTCGCTGGCCGGCACCCGGTGCATCTGCCACTCCGCCAGCGCGTGCGGATAGATCGAGATGCCTTCCCGCGAGTACTGCAGATAGCCGTCGCGGCGGAACTGGTTCATGTGATGCGTCACGATCTCGCGCGAAGTGCCGACATACTTCGACAAAAGCTCATGCGTAAGGGCGGGCATCGACACGTTGCCTCCTTCGTCTTTCAATCCGAAACGATTGGAAAAACGAGTCAGCGCGCGCGTCAGCCGGCGCGTGACGCTTTCGCCGGAAAAGCTCTGGATGCGGCTTTCGAAATCTTCCGTCCGCCGCGCCATCAATTGAAGAAGCGCCAGCGCGAGCTGGGGACGCTGCATGGCGTTGCCCTCGATCTCCTCCCGCGACCAGCGCATGACCCGCGTATGCTCGATCGCCGTCGCGCGTTCCACGCGATTGTCCCATCCCAGCAGGGCCCCCTCGCCGAAGAAATCGTCCGCATGGTAGAGGTCCACCACGACTTCGGTGCCGCTCGAGACACGCGATACTTTCACGCGCCCTTCGACAATCAGGAAGAATTGCGGCGAAGGTTGGTTCGGCGTATATATGGCCTGACCGGCTTTATACTTCACAACCGGGGAACAGGGGAGAAAAGCGAGTGGATCGAGTAAGGATGGTTCTATCGAAGACGGGGTTTTGGATGACGTGTCCTGCAGGGCCTGCATGCTCCCAGCATGGGCATCAAAATCTGTTTTGAAAACCAGGCAAGTGCCCAGGGAATGTCCCTGATCTGTGGGAACCAAGTCCAAGCGGTGTGATGTGAGCGTTTTAGCACTGTGATGAAACGTCCGCTTTAGGCCATATTTTCGGGGTCAAACGGACGAGTTCCCGAACCGGTCAGCAAATAGATAGACTCCTCCCGGCTCTGCCGGATGTCCCGCACCCGCTGATGCCCGTCGGTCAAAAACCGCTCTTCGGCAACGATCCGGTCTCCATTCAGAACCAGCGGACGAGCGCCTGCGCTTCCAGGCCGCCGACGCATAAGTTAGTTCCCCTTCCGTGCCCGAAACAGGTTGCCCGATAGAACATCATCCCGGATGGCGCGATGTCCGGAAACCAAAGCGTACGCTGCGATCGGCAAAGCGGGAGCCGTCCAGTCAACTTCACGCGCGGCAGTATAACAGCCTGTGGCGCGACAGCGCGCTTTCAGGTTTCCCCTACTCGCGGTGCGGCAGCGAAAAGTAAAACGTGGAACCTTCGCCCGGCTGCGAGACGGCCCACATCTCGCCCCCGTGTGCCTCCACGATCTTCACGCAGATGGTCAGGCCGAGCCCGGTGCCCGGATACTCCGCCGGGCTGTGCAGCCGCTGAAATGGCTTGAAAATCCTCTCCGCGAATTCCGGCTCGAACCCGATTCCCCGATCGGCCACGCGGAAAATCCAGGCCGACCCGCTGTCGGATGCTCCGACTGTCACCTGCGGAGCCTCGCCGGCGCGGCCATACTTGATCGCATTTGAAAGAAGGTTCTGGAACACCCGCGTGAGCTGCGCCGGCTCGGCGTTCACATCAGGCAGCGCCTCGCAGACGATCTGCGCCCCGCTCTGCTGTATCGAGGTACTCAGGCTTTCTTCCGCCATCCTGAATGCCGCCGCCGCCGAAGTCGGGCTGGGTATATCGGCTATGCGGTGGCCGGCTTCGGCGTATTCCAGAAGATCCTGCAGCAGCGCCTTCATCCCCTCCAGGCTGCTTTTCGCGCGATTCATCAGGCGGCGGTCTTCGTCGGAGAAATGCCGCGCCAGCCGGCTCTCCACGACCTCCAGCAGATTGCAGGCGTTGCGCAGCGGTTCCTGAAGATCGTGCCCCGCCGAGTACGTGAACTCCTGCAGGTGCCCGGCGAGATTGCGCCGCTGCCTGCGGCTCCGGCCAAGGGCGAGCTCAATCGCGGTCTGCAGGTCTTCGATGCGAACGGGCTTTCGCAGGAACCCGTCTTCGCCCGCTTCCCCCATTTCGTGGAGCGTGGCCGCGTTGCCGTAGCCTGTGACGTAAACGACGGGAATATCGAATCGGTCGTAGATAATTTGCGCCGCCTCCGTGCCGCTCAGCTCGCCGCTCAGCGACACGTCCATCAGAACGAGATCGGGGTGAAGCCGCCCAGCGAGCTCGACCCCTTCTTCGCCGGAGGATGCCGGGCCAACAGCAATGTACCCTGTTTCCTGCAGCGATTCGGCGAAGCAGTACGCCGTTACGGCATCGTCTTCCACGATCAGTACTTTAGTGAGGCCGCTGGAGGCAGGGGCGCCTTGGGAAGGAACATTGCGCAAGAGAGACATCGAGGGAAACGTTCCTCGCTGTAACGATACCATGCATGGTGACTAAGGATAGGTAAACGCGCGCCTTTTATTCGGCGAAACTCAGCACCCCACCTATAATTCAAGTGGGAGCAAACCAGCGCGATGTCTGGACAAAACAGCAAAGAGGCTCCGCACTCCGTTGACGCTGCGCTCCCGAAGAAGCCGCGAACGGTGGTCGGTATCGGCGCATCGGCGGGCGGGCTGAGCGCGCTGAAGACTTTCTTTCAGCACGTCCCGGCCGACAGCGGGCTCGCATTCGTGGTCGTCGTGCATCTCTCACCCGACCATAAGAGCCACCTTGCCGACCTGCTGCAGGTGTCTGCGCCGATTCCGGTCCATCAGATCATGGACGACACTCCTCTCCAGGGAAACCAAGTCTACATCATCCCGCCGGCCGCGAACCTGAATGCGATCGATACCCACGTGCGGCTTTCGAAGCTGGAACAAGATCGGCGCGAGCGCGCGCCGATCGATCATTTTTTTCGCACGCTCGCCGATACCTACGATGGAAGCGCGATCG
>DASZLP010000197.1:0-7544 GCA_035552355.1 Bryobacteraceae bacterium
ATGGCACGATCGACGAGTTGATCTCTCAAATGGGCTTTGCCAGGTCGATCTGTCACGATGCGGATATCGCGGCGCGAATCGAGCGAATTCAGCGGGAGCTATATAAGGTTGGTTCGGCGATTGCCACGCCGCCGGAATCCAAGAAGACGCCCCCGGAGATTACGGCGGCGATGGTGGATGCGCTCGAAGCCGAAGTTCACCAGATCGAAGCGGAACCGGGAGTTCTCGGCGATTGGTCGCTTCCCGGCGGCGCTCCCGATGCGGCGGCGCTCGACGTCGCTCGTACTGTGTGCCGGAGAGCGGAACGACTTGCGACCGCATTGGTGGAAGCCAGCATCATTCAAAACCCAAACATTCTGGCCTACCTCAACAGGCTCTCCGACGTTCTTTGGCTGTTTGGACGTTTGGTGGAAGCACGCCTCGGAATCGATTCGAAGCTGCGCACAGCGGAGAAGGCGGGCCCCCGCTGGTCGCGAGCCTGGTAAACAGCGCGATGTCGACTCCTTTCACCGACGAAGAACGGCGCGCCGTCTATCGAGCGATTTATGAGCGCCGCGATGTCCGCGCGCAATTTCTTCCGAACGCCGTGCCGGATGATGTGCTCGAACGAGTTCTCGACGCCGCGCACCATGCTCCATCTGTCGGGTTCATGCAGCCCTGGGATTTCATGGTCATTCGGGATCGTTCGACGCGACAAGCGGTATATGAAAACTTCGAGTGCGCCAGCCGCCGCGCCGCCGAAGCATACCAGGCGGAGCAACGGAAGCTTTACGACAGCTTGAAGCTGGCCGGCATCCTTGAAGCCCCGGTGAACGTCTGTGTCACCTGCGACCAAAACCGCGGGAAGGGGAGCGGATTGGGGCGTCAAACTGATCCGGCGGTTGCGCTCTATTCGACCGTATGCGCGATCCAGAATTTCTGGCTGGCCGCGCGCGCCGAGTCGCTTGGCGTGGGCTGGGTCAGTATCCTCGATTTCGAGCAGCTTCATTCCACTCTGGGGATTCCGACCGGCCTGACTATCGTCGCCTACCTGTGCGTCGGATATGTTTCTGAGTTTCGGCCCCAACCGGATCTCGAGGAAAACGGATGGGAGACTCGCGGAACACTCGCCAGCGTCACGCATTTCGAGCGGTGGGGCGTTCATAAAAAGGAATCGCCGGAGTGAAGGCGCGCGCTCTTATGATGCTTGGGACCGCGTCGCATGTCGGCAAATCTCTGCTTACAGCAGGACTAGGACGCATCTTTTCGGACGACGGCATCAGCGTGGCGCCGTTCAAGGCACAGAACATGTCACTGAATTCCGCGGCCACGCCCGATGGACGGGAAATCGGGCGCGCGCAGGCTTTGCAGGCAGAGGCTTGCCGAGTGGTCCCCTGCGCCGAGATGAATCCGATTCTCATTAAGCCGTCCTCTGAAACGGGAGCCCAAGTCGTTTTGTTGGGTAAGGTATGGGGACAGGTCACCGCGTCGGATTATCATCAGCGGCGCGTCGAAGAGTTGTTTCCTTTTGTGCTCGATAGCTACCGGAAACTCGCCGAACGCCATCAGTTGATCGTGCTGGAAGGCGCGGGGTCGCCTGCTGAGATCAATCTGCGGAAGCATGACATTGTCAACATGCGGATGGCACATGCATCGGACGCATCGTGTCTCCTGGTGGGCGATATCGATCGCGGAGGAGTTTTCGCATCGCTGCTCGGCACGGTGGAACTACTTGAACCTGAAGATCGCTCCAGGATTCGGGCATTCGTGGTCAATAAATTCCGCGGCGATGTCTCATTGCTGCAGCCTGGCATCGACATGATGGAAGAGCGGCTGGGTATTCCATGCGCTGGAGTGGTGCCCTTTCTGCGAGACCTGGGCCTTGAGGAAGAGGACAGCGTCGCGATGGAAAACCGGCGGAGCGGTTGGCCGGAGACGTCTTCGGTGCCGGAGCGTCCGCTGCGCATCGGCGTCATCGCTCTGCGTCACATGGCGAACTTTACAGATTTCGATGCGCTCTCCGCGGAGTCCTCTGCGTCTGTCGTTTTTCTGGAAGAACCGGCCGACGCCCGTTTCGCCGATGTGATGATCCTGCCCGGCACGAAGCAGACGCTCGACGATCTGCAGTGGGTTCGCGACCGGGGATTTGAGCGTTTTCTCGATACGTACGGCGGAATCGTGATCGGTATCTGCGGCGGGTTTCAGATGTTGGGCCTTTCGATCGATGACCCGGATGGTGTGGAGAGCGCCGGTCAGGCGCGCAATATGCAGGGCCTGGGACTCCTGAGCGTCAGGACCGTTATGCGCGGCGAGAAAACCGTGCGGCGCGTGACGGGACACACCCGTTTATGGGATGGGTGCTCTTTCAGCGGATACGAGATTCACATGGGCGAGACCGAGGGGGTGGGGGCTGATGACCCGATCATGTCGTCGGGGAAAGTGTTCGGAACCTACATCCACGGACTTTTCGATGACGACGCCTTCCGGCACGGCTTTATAGATTACGCGCGCCGGACGTGCGGCCTTGCGCCCGTCCATCAGCGCGTATGCGTTGCGGCAGAACGCGAGGGGCGCATCAACCGGTGGGCAGGTCACCTTCGCCAATCGCTGGACATGAACCTGATCGGCGGTCTGGTAAAGATATGACGGCGCTGCGGCTCGCTTTCGCATATGGCCTGGATCTTCTCGTTGGCGATCCCGAATGGTTCCCCCATCCTGTTCGAGGATTTGGTCTCCTGATCCGTGCGGGGGAAAATCTGTTGCGGCCATTGACATCCGGCGCCGCAAGCGAGATGGCGGCAGGCACGGCGCTGACGATTTCGGTGGCGGCCATTGGCTGGGCTTCAGGTCGTCCGAAGAATTCGGCGTGGCAGGTCTTGCTCGTGTGGACGGCGCTGGCGACCCGATCGCTGTTGGACGAAGCCAGGGCGGTGATCAGGGCGCTCGAAGCGGGCGATCTTGATCTGGCCCGGCGGCGTCTCTCTCGCATCGTCGGTCGCGATACCGCGAACCTCGACGAAACCGGAATCTCCCGCGCTGTCGTCGAAACGCTGGCGGAGAGTGCTTGTGACGGCATTGTCGCGCCGCTATTCTGGCTAGCTACGGGAGGCGTTCCCGCCGCGATGGCGTACAAAGCCATCAACACCCTCGATTCGATGATTGGCCACCGTGAGCCACCTTATCTGTATTTCGGCCGTGCCGCCGCACGGGTGGACGATGCCGTAAATTTTTTGCCAGCGCGTCTTACGGCGCTGGCGATAACGGCCGCTGCGAGGCTTCAGAGATTGGATACGGCGGGGGCGCTGCGCATCTGGCTTCGCGACGGAGATCGCCACGCAAGTCCCAATGCTGGCCAAAGTGAGGCCGCGATGGCTGGAGCTTTGGGCGTCCAGCTCTGCGGGGCGAGCTTGTACGACGGTCTGCGACACGATGCTCCGCTCCTTCATGCTGAGGGTAGGCCTGCGTCCCTAAAAGATACAAAAGCGGCCTTGTCGCTGATCGCTCTCGTGTCGGGAATAGCATTCGGGGTTGTCCTCCTGATTGTTGGCTCGAGGAGCCGGAGATGATCGCTCATGGGGGCGATGTTTGGCAGGTCAGTGAGGGGCTGGGCATTCCGGCAGCGGAACTATTGGATTTTAGCGCGAACATCAACCCGCGCAGATTGCCCTCCCGCGCCAGGGCGCGGCTTGCGCACGACGCAGCAGATGCTAGGCTGCTTAGCTTCTATCCCGATCCGTCGGCGCAGCATCTGCGCAACGCATTGAGCGAACAGCTTGGGGTACCGGCTGACGCGATTGTCATAGGACCCGGAGCCGAAGCTTTGCTTGCGCCAGTCCTGCGGGCTTTGCAGTCCCGGCGCATGCTGGTTCCGGTTCCCGCCTTCGGCGAATACCGGCGCGTCTGCGACCAAAACCAAATCGAGTTCATGCCGTTTCCCCTCAGTCGCGACGAATTGTTCCGAACGCCGGTCGACTTTCTTTGCAGACGAATCGAATCGACCTCGCCAGACACGGTACTGCTGAACAACCCGCACAATCCGTCAGGGGCAATGCTTTGTCCGGAAGACGTCGAGCGCGTTGCCGAATCGGCGATGGCGATGCGCTCCACGCTGGTGCTCGACGAGGCATTTATCGACTACGTCCCACGTTGCAGCTTTGTTCGCACGGCGGCTGCTCAGCCGGCGCTCATTGTAATTCGATCCCTGACCAAGTTCTACGGGTGCCCCGCGCTGCGAGTGGGATACGCGGTTTCGCACCCCGACACCATCCGCCGGATTCGGGCCCTCCTTCCCACATGGCCTGTCACGCAGCTGGCTATCGACACTCTGGCGGAGGCCGTCGCAGATCGGGAATACGCGGCTTCATCGCTTCAGGAAAACGAAGCTGAACGCATCCGCTTCAGTGAATCATTGGAGCGGCTCGGCCTTTTCGTGTTCCCGTCAGCGGCAAACTATTTATTCTTGGAATTGCCGCCCGCCGCGCCGGCATCCTCCGAACTGCGCGCGCGCCTGATCGCGAACCATCGGATTCTGATCCGGAACTGCGACTCTTACGAGCGGCTGGCGCCTGGACGTTTCATTCGGCTCGCCGTGCGATCCGCGGAAGAGAATCGGCGGCTGATCGACGCTCTCGCCGAAGAATTGAGGTTGCCATGACGCTTTTTGAGAAGACGCTACGGGAGATCCGCGCGGTCGATCCGATCTGGATCGACAATGCACGTCAGCGTCAATTAGAACTGACCAAGCCGCCGGGAAGTCTTGGCCGTTTGGAGGAGCTAGCCAACCGCTGTGTGGCGATCCGGCAGAGCCTCGCGCCAACCGCCAACCGCCCCCGAATTGTTCTTTTCGCTGCCGATCACGGCGTTTGTGCCGAGGGTGTAAGCGCCTACCCTCAGGAAGTCACAGCCCAAATGGTGCTCAATTTCCTCCGCGGCGGCGCGGCCATAAATGCGCTCGCTCGCAGCGGAGCAATTGAGTTGAAGGTGGTCGATATTGGCGTCGCCAACGCATTGCCCGCCTCGGAAGATCTGATCGCCCGGCGCGTCGCGTCCGGGACTCGAAACTTTTGTGAGGAACCGGCCATGACGGATGGGGAGCTCACTGCCGCCCTGAATGCCGGTATCGAGCTCGCGTTTGAGTCCGTGGCGGCTGGATGCGATCTTCTCGGTTTCGGCGAGATGGGCATTGGCAACACGACATCCGCCAGCGCTATAGCTGCAGCCCTGACCGGTCTTCCTCTTGAAACCGTGGTCGGGTGCGGCGCGGGCGCCGATGAAGCGTGCATGGGCCGAAAGCGCTCAGCCATCGCACGTGCTCGTGCCTTGCATGCGGATCATCTGGGGAACGCACTCGGCATTCTAAGATGCGTGGGCGGTCTGGAAATAGCGGCCATGTGTGGTTTTTGCCTGGGAGCGGCAGCCCGTCAGGTTCCCGTGGTGACCGACGGATTCATCGCGACCGCTGCCGCCGCCCTGGCTGCGCGATTGGCTCCGGAAGTCTCCGGATATCTGTTCGCATCGCACCGCTCCGCTGAACCCGGACACGCCTGCCTCCTGGCTGTGCTCGACCAGGAGCCGCTACTCGATCTCGGGATGAGGCTGGGTGAAGGAACAGGCGCGGCTCTCGCGATGAAACTCATTCAGGCAGGTATTGCGGCACTCACCGGAATGGCAACGTTCGCCGGCGCGGGAGTCTCCAACAGGTGAAGTCGTTCGTAGCGGCGGTCGGATTCCTCACCCGATTTCCAGTCGGACGAATGATCGTGTGCGATTCGACCGAGGTAGCCCGGTCCGCGGGCTGGTTTCCGCTCATCGGGATTTTTCTTGGGGCGATCTATTACCTCGCGGCCGCCACTCTAAGGACGCACCTTCCGTTGGGAGTGGTCTCCGTACTGCTCGTGATCCTCGATAGCATTGCGACCGGGGCGCTGCATTTTGACGGACTCGCCGATACTGCTGATGGTTTTGGCGGAGGGAAAAACAGCGAAGACATTCTTCGCATCATGCGCGATCATGCGATCGGCAGTTACGGCGGCTTCGCTTTGGCTTCGGCGATTGTTCTCAAGGTGACCGCTTACACTACTCTGTTGGATCGAAGTGGCTGGGTTGTGGCCCTGATTCTGACGCCCGCGATGGGGCGATGGGCGATCCTGCTTCTCACTGCGACGTTGCCGTACGCGCGGCAATCGCGATCGGTGACCGAATGGATGGGAAAAGGCGCCCTTGTTTGGGGCACTGTCCTGATGTTGCTGGCGTTGATTGCATCACGGTCTCTTCGCGCTGGCATAGCCGTCGTCGTGATTATCACAGTAACCGCTCTGTTCGGCTTCTACTGCCGTCGGCGAATCGGCGGGATCACCGGCGATACTCTCGGCGCAAGCCTTCAACTTTGCGAATGCGCAGCACTGCTGACTTTTTTGTGGACGGGACTTCCGCAATGACGCGCGTCTGGCTGATCCGCCATGGCGATCCAGCGGATGAGGCGCGGAATCGATGCTACGGTTCGCTGGATCTTGGTCTCTCAGAAGTAGGTCGCAAGCAGATGGAGGACATCGCCGACTACTTGAAATCTGAACCCATCTCCGCCGTTTACGCCAGTCCGCGATCGAGAGCACTGGAAGGTGCAAGGATTCTTGCCTCGACTGTTTCGGGCGGCATTCCCACAGTTGCTGAGGACCTTCGCGAAATAGATTTCGGAGACTTTGAGGGGCTGACGTACGACGAAATCGCGGTTCAGCATCCCGACTTGTACCGCGTGTGGATGGAGAATCCAACGGAAGTGCTTTTTCCGAACGGGGAAAGTTTCTCCGGAATGCGCGAGCGGGTTCTGATGGCGTTCGACGCGATCCGGCACAGGCATCATGGCGAAACGATAGCCCTCATCAGCCACGGTGGCGTCAATCGCATACTGCTCGCCCATGCTTTGCAGATGCCTGACTGTTGCATCTTTCGCCTCGCGCAGGACTATGCAGCGATCAACTTGATCGAGTTTATGCAAGGGTTCCCCGTTGTTCGGCTGTTGAATTTGGTAGTGCCACCGATGAAGCACAAAACCATGGGGAAGGGAGCGCAGACGATGCCGGTATGAACGATGCGCTAAAACGGCCATGCCGCTCACGTCAACGCGCAGAATTCTTTCGAGTCTCGGATTACGTTCGAGGCTTGCCCTGATCGCTTCGAATTCAGGTACCCCGAGACCGAAGGGAGTTGCCCGATGGCTGCGCGTTCAAATTGGACATT
This sequence comes from Bryobacteraceae bacterium, assembly GCA_035552355.1. Lineage (GTDB taxonomy): Bacteria > Acidobacteriota > Terriglobia > Bryobacterales > Bryobacteraceae > BOG-234. Next base: position 7,216 of record DASZLP010000197.1, read on the forward strand.
AAGGCCATTAGCTTGCCAGAAATCGCTGAATGGGTCAGCATTGAGCGCCTATGCTGTCCGTTCCTCACGCTTCAGCTCTCAGCTTCAGGCGATCAGGTCGACTGGCTATTGAACTTAACGGGTCCGAAGGGGCGTGAAGCCCCTTCTCCAGGCTGAGTTTCCCATTCGCTGAATGGCGACTTGTCGGCGCCATGAAGTTCCGCTGCTTCCGGTTCGCCTGCCAGAAGCGCCGGGATTTGAGCCATTCATCGGTTCAGCTCATCTTGAAGAACGGCGATTGAAGCCATTACTTCGTCAAATGCTGGTGGATCGCCGATGATCATCCCGGC
>DASZLP010000198.1:0-6506 GCA_035552355.1 Bryobacteraceae bacterium
CGAAGATTCGCGCCACCACCGAGCGGCGGCCGTTGACGCCGGGTTGCGGGCCGCCGGCGCCCAACGCGCAGGCACGCGAAGCCATTCTCGGATACAACTTTCCGCGCATGATCGAGTCCGGCGCGCGGGTCGTGCTCGGCACCGATACCGGTGTTCATCCTGGCCATACGTTCGGCTCCGGCGAGCATGTGGAGCTGGCGCGCTGGGTCGAGCTTGGGCTGACTCCCGCGCAGGCGATCACGGCGGCAACCGACCGTCCTGCGGAACTGATGGGATTACGCGATCTCGGCACACTCGCGGCCGGCAAGCGGGCGAGTTTCATAGTGCTCGACGCCAATCCGCTGGATGACATCCACAACACGCGGCGGATATCGGGCGTCTGGCTGGATGGCGTCAGGTTCGATCGTGAGGCGATGCTTGAGCGGTGGCGAAAATCAGGTGAACGGTAGTTACCGCTTCACGAATTTCTGCACTTTGCCGCTCAATTGCGCCAGATACACGTCGCCCGAATCGCTCATCGCCACACCGTGTCCGCCGTTCGGCGTGCCGCCGGGCACGCGCCCAATCACCTCGCCCTTGAGACTCATGACGACGCCGCCGGTCCAAAGCTTCTGGTCCTTCGTCATGAACAGAGCGGACACACCTCCCGCCGTCGGCCACTGCGCGAGAAAGTGTCCGTCGGGATCGAAGACCTCGATCCGCTGCGTCTCCCTCTCGGCGACATACACCTTGCCTTCCGCATCGACGGCGACGCCATGGACGAGCTGGAATTGCCCGGGGCCGTTCCCGCGGGTGCCCCATTCGAGCAGGTACTTACCGTCGTGCGAAAACTTCACCACGCGATTGCCCGCGTAGCCGTCGGAAATGTAGAAGTCGCCGTTCGGCGCGAAAGCTACGTCGGTCGGCAGATTGAACGTGTCGTGTCCGGCGCCGGCGACCCCTTTGTGGCCAAGCTGGAAAATCACTTTGCCCTGCGGGTTCATCTTGTAGATCATGTGGCCGGGGGCATCGATAACCCAGATGTTGCGCTCCGGGTCGACGCGAATGGAATGGGCGCCGCAGGAGTCGCATCCGGCCGGTCCATAGATCGCCGAGTAAAGCGCACGGCCGGGCACTCGATCGGCGGTGGCGATGGCGCCGACCTTGCCCTCGCTGAACATGCCGTCGCCCCACGAGCGCACATACTTGCCGTTGCTCTCGAACTCCATGATGGGATGCGCGCCGCGGTGCAGCACAAGAACGTGTCCCTGCGCATCGACCGCGACGCCGGATACCTGAATGAAATTCCACGCGCCGCCCGGCGTCCCTGCCGCGTTGAGTACCTGCGCCGGCCAGTCCGGCACTTCTTTGTAGCCGATGTCCGGCGCGGCGCCCTGCTGCGCGAGAGCGAGCAGCGTGCAGCCGAAAGTGGCGGTTATAAGACGCATGGACATCCGGGTCCTTTCGGGGGAAGGCTTCAGGCTGGAGCTTATCAAACATTGGTTATCTGGCTGTTAGCCGGCACGAAAAACTGTGGAACTTCGGGCGACGGCTGCTGCTGACTTGCTGTGCGACGTTGCCGCTTGCTGACGCGCGCGATTCAGAAAAGACTTACCGAGAGGGGTAACGCGAACTTCTTTGCGACATAATTGAGCTACGATGTCCGCGCATCCGCGCATCACGATCGAGCCCGATAAGCGGGACGGAAAGCCGTGCATCCGCGGCATGCGAATCACGGTCCATGACGTCCTTGGCTGGCTCTCGCACGGGATGACCGAGGAGGAGATCCTTGACGAACATCCCGGCCTCGAGAAAGAGGACTTCGCGGCGGTCTACGCGTTCGCGGCAGAGATGGCCGAGATGGCCTACGGCAACCGCTGATCCGTGCGCATCCTGCTGGATCAGAATCTCTCTCCGAAGCTGATTCGGAAACTGGCCGACATCATTCCCGGACTCGAGACTGTGTACGATCACGATCTCGTGGGAGCATCCGATTCGTACATCTTCGATTGAGCGCGGAACGCCGGGTTTGCCGCGGTGCTCAGCACCGATCGGGATCTCGTGCGCCTGGCCGAGCGCCTCGGTCCGCCGCCCAGGATCATTCGGATTGAACGATGCGATTTCCCCGCGAAAATGATCGAGCAGCTTCTGCGGCGGGAGGCACTTCGGATTCATGATTTCCTGGAATCAGATCGAGCCGTGTTGCTTCTGAAGCTCTGACATTACTTGAAGGGCGACGATGGCCACCTCCCGCGACACCAATTTCCTCCGGCCCGAGGAGCCCGATGATTTTCCGGGAGCGCGCCCAGGCGCCGCGCGGCATCGAGCGCTGTAATCCCGTGCCGGTTCTTCAGCCCCACATCCGCGCCCTGCTCCAGAAGGAAGGCGACGGTTTCTTTTGAGCCTGAGCGCATCGCGTAAATCAACGGCGTGTTCCGGCGATAGCCGATCGCGCCGTTGATCGCGGCGCCGGCGGCGATGAACCGGCGGCAGAGCTCCAGGTGTCCACCCGACGCCGCGCCTCCCGGAGCACGTGTCAGTTCTTCCGGATTCGGCCGCTCTGCTTCCATAAGGCGGTCGACCGCCGCCACGTCTCCGAGCGCCGCGGCGCCGTCGAGACGCTGGTGCATGCGAGGCTCGAAGACCGCGTCCACCTGCGCGTCGCCGAAGGGATAATCGAGCGCATCCCATGGACTGCCCGCGGCGAGGAGCGAGCGGACCACGCGCGCGAACTCTCCCTCGGGATGGCGCTTTTCGACGATGCAGTCGTGGAGGGCGAATCCAAGGGGTGTTGCGTCAAACCTCGGGTCAATGAGATCGACGGGATGTCCCCGCGCGAGCAGCAGATCGACCAGCTCAGCCGAACCGGCCCATGCCGCGTTGTGCAGCGGCGTGTATCCATGAGAGTGCTCCGGATGCGCCACCGGGAAACCAATGTCGAGCATCAGCTTCACCGCGTCGGGATTGGTGTTCGTTTCCCAGCAGTAGCGCGCGGGCAATTCCAGATCGGCGGGCTCGAGGGCGGCGACGATTTCCGGATTCGCCGAAGCGATTGCCTCCGCCTCGGCGCCGCCCGAGCACGTACGACACGAGCAGGCGCGTCGTGGGGTCGCTCTTCTCACACAGAAGCTCGAACAGATCCTGGTGGCCCTTCGTCAGCGCAATCTGGTGCGGATAAGAGTTGAAGGACAGCGTCCACTGATAAATCGTGCCGCCGCGTTTCTGATAACCCACGGGCGGGAACTCGGGAAGCTTCCCGACGCGGTATCCGGGGCACTTCGGATCGGCCTCGATAAGTTTCTCCGCCAGCGGGCGATCCCCCAGCGCCGCGGCGATAAAGATGTCGGGCGCCGCGCCATGCTAAGCAGCAGGCGCGCCGCTTCCGGGACCTCGCCGATCAGCCATTGCGCCGGCGTCGAATCGTGGTCCTCATCGCGCGCGTCGATGTCGGCGCCGCCGTCGAGGAGCATCTTTGCCATAGCCGCGGCGCGCGAAAAATGCAAAGGCGTGCAGCCGTCTCCGCCCTTCGCGTGAACCAGCGATGGATCGGTATCCGGCATCCGGGTAAGACGATCGAGCAGCCCCAGGCCCGCCGCTGCATGTACTGTGATCGGCGCGCGCTGGAGTTCATCCACGCTGGAGTTCATCCAGCACCCGTTGACGACGCGACCGCTGTTTATGGTTCCGCACACCCGCTCCGGCCGGTCCGCTGCGTCAGCGGCTTAGTTCAAACGTCCGACTGAAGTGGCATGGGGAGAGAACCTTTTCCTCACCCATACACCGGCAGCAGCCCCTCGCCAAAACTGTTCTCCCGCCGCCGCGCCCGCCAGCATGCCAGCGCCACAGCCATTACCAGATCGTCATGCTCCCCATATCCGTCCGCCCCGACCCGCACTCGTCCCGATGCTCTCCCAAAAACGCCCAGTCCTTCACGCGCCCGGACATTCAGCAGTTCCTTCACCAGCGCCCCCGCATCTTCGAGCCGCCGCGCCACCCTCAACTCGCCTTTCTCGATCGCCAGTTGCAGCCGCGCCATCAAATCCTGCTTCGGCACGCTGCTCCTCGACCCCGCCCGCGTCTCCCGCTCGCCGGACGTAATCGTCACCGCCGCCACCTCGCATCCCAATCCCGCTCGCCGCAGCGCCTCGACTACCGGCTCCCCCACGCCGGTCCCATCCACCACCACAATGCAATCCCCCAGCTCACCGACGATCTCCCGCACCCGCTCCACGACCCGCGTATAAGGCGTCCCCAGCGCCAGCCGTTCGAGATGCCTCACCAATAACTTGCCGTTGACCTTTTCGACGATGGCGATAGCCGAATGATCGCGCCATTTCCCCAAATCAATCCCCACATATTTCATGCGCTTTTATCTTCCTCATCCTTTTCATCATGGCCAAAGGATTAACGTTTCATGTTTTGACTTTACTCAGAAAATCGGCTCGACCTCGTCATCCAGAATCCCCTCCACCATCTCCCGGTCGAACAATCCCGCCCCGCGCCCGACGAAGCAGCACATATGTTCCTGCATGAACTTGTCCGCGCTCATCACGCGCCGCTGCTCTTCCAGAAATCTCTTCGAAACCTGCGCGCACTCCGTCGCCGGACCCTTCACCCTCATCCACTCCGTCCCGCCAAACTCCCACATCTCATAAAAGAAGCCGGCCTTTCCGCGCGGCGTGCTCATCAGCCACATATCGCCATCGGTGGTCCCCAGCATCGGCTGCAGCGCATCGAACATTTCATCCGGCACCCGCGCCGCTTCGTCAATCAGTAACAACGACACCGCCGAAAATCCGCGCACCGTATCTTCCAGCCTCGGCAGCCCCACGATGCGGGACCCGTTTGGCAGCAGCAGAGACACCGCGTTATCCCCATCGCCGCGCGGACGAATTCCCATCTTCACCGCCATCCCGCGCGCCTTGCGCATCCACTCCGCCGACTGCCTTCGACTCGGACTCGCAATCAGCACCAAACACCCCGGCGTCATCTGTGCGCGATACATCGCCATCGCCGCCGTCACGGTGGACTTCCCCCACTGCCGGCAGCAATTCAAAATCCCCCGCCGCGCTCGCGACCGCAGCACACGCGCCTGCTGCTCATTCGCCCGGAACCCAAGTCTCGCGTAAGCAAACTCCACCGCATCGACGTCCGCCGCCGCGCGCGTCTCCGTTTTCCGGATGCAGGTTTTGCCAAAGATCTGTGCCAACCTGGAAAAAACCTACCACGCAGCGCTCCCGGACCTGCCCGCCATTCCGCCTAACCCCAACCAAACACGTGAAAAATTCGTCAACTTCTCGATGTGAACGAACGGCGATCGGTCTTGCCTGTACCGAAAGCGCACGGACTTGCGCTCCTGCTGCTGATCGGTGCGCTGTTCTCTGGTGGCTGATGGCAAGGGCGTTTAACGTTACTTATCGTCCTCAACAGACGTGGAATAGGTAAACACGACTTCACGACCCCCAATCCCACAGTCATGGGAGTCTTCGGATGAGTTTCAGACCGTTCTTGCTCGGCTACAAACTGCCCGGATTAGAAGAGTGGCTGACCTCAACACCCTGGTCACCGACATTTAGCACTTCGGAAGCGGTGATCTTGTTGCGCACTGATTCAGCACCCCGCTGTCTGCTCCAATATTCTGAAAGAATGTACGGCTCCTGCTCCTTATCTTCGCGGAGTTCCAGAAGAAAGCCCCCCATCAGGCCGAGACTTGCGAAGCAGCGTTCATCCTCAGGTGTTGCAGCAGTCAGTCTCCGGAGGTCTGGCAGTGGGAACGGCATGGCCGTTCCGAGACGAGTGACGGTGCTTCGCATGAAGCCGAGCAGCATCGCACGGAGCGCGCGCATATAAGCGTTTTCCTCCCGTAACACGTCTTCTTGCGCGTTGGGGATGCGCAGAGACTGCGGGAGCAGCTCAGAGGATCTCTAATAAAAGCTGGCAAAGAACTCGACCGCCGCTAAGAATTGTTCAAATTCCGGTGGCGGCGCCGCGATGGAAAAGTCCGTGACTTTGGGAACGTTGATCTGAAATGCAGATTTCGTTTTGCCAACCGGAACGACGTTAATCGCCGGCGCCGAGCCGTTTGTGTACGATGTCGCGCGCTGCTCCACGACGCTGCGCAAAAGAGCCTCATCGCGCATGGGCAAGACCAACTGCATACGGCCGAATCTCGCCATGTGAACTACCTTGACACCTTTGGGCCACCCGATACCGCGGAACAAAAACCAGTTGTCGTCCCACCAGGCATCGCGTGGCGCTTCATACCACCATCCTCCTGATCGGAGCGAGGCATCGCACGCAGCCGCATACATGGCGCGGAAGCGTGTCATATTCGGATCGATCTTTTGTATGCCGGTCGTCTCATACTTCCGAATTGTTTGCTCGAGAATGCGAGCGCGGTAATGGGAACGGTCGTCGTGCTTATCAGCGAAGTAGCGATGGAGAGCCTCCAGGGTCACCAGCGCGTCGAAATCGCCCGGTTTGGCGAAGTACTTGCTATGAGCTACGAGGCATGTCCAGTAGTCAGA
>DASZLP010000199.1:0-6135 GCA_035552355.1 Bryobacteraceae bacterium
TATCTTGGGCGGCAGGCGGCTTATAGTGTCCACGGCTTCGGGCAGGGCGCGCGCATATTTTTCGGGAAAGACCTGCATGACATAACGCTGCCCGAAGCAGCGCTCCTCGCGGGGCTGGTGCAGCGGCCAAGCTGGTTAAATCCGTTCCGGCATGCGGACCGCGCGAAAGAACGGCGCGATATCGTCCTTGGGCTGATGCACGAAAACCGCTACATCACTGACGCCGCGTACAATGCCGCTGTTGCCAGCCCGGTGCGCGTGACAGAGAACGCATCGCGCGAAGCTCCGGCGCCTTACTTCCTCGATCTCGTCAACGAGGATCTCCAGGCAGGCCAGAACGACGACTCGCCGATCCGCGACGTCTACAGCACGCTTGATCTGAACCTGCAACATGCGGCCGAGGAATCCATCACGTCGGGCATGCGTGATGTCGACAAGCTTCTCGCGAAGCGGAACGGCAAGGGCGGCCCGCGCGCCGAGGCGGCACTCATTGCGATTGACCCGCATACGGGCGAAATCAAGGCGCTCGTCGGCGGGCGCGACTACGGACAGAGCCAGTTGAACCGGATTCTGGCCAAACGTCCTCCTGGATCGGTATTCAAGCCGTTTGTATATGCCGCCGCACTGAACACGGCGCTCTCTGGCGCGCCGATGGTCTACACGCCGGCGACAGTCGTCGACGATTCCCCGGTGACGTTCTGGTCGGGAGGCAAACCTTACGAGCCCGGAAATTTTCGGGGAGAAGTCTTCGGCACGCTGTCGCTGCGACAGGCGCTGGCGAAATCCGACAATGTGGCTGCCGTGAAGGTGGCGCAGGGTATCGGCTATAAAACAGTGGTCCAGATGGCGCGGCGAGCCGGCCTGAATGACGATATTCTTCCAACGCCAGCGGTAGCTCTGGGCGCGTATGAAGTCACGCCCCTTGAAATGGCCGGCGCTTACACGGTATTCGCCAACGGCGGTATATGGGTGAAGCCGACCGCAATAGCGAACCTTCGGAGTCTCGACGGCGGGATCGTAGACGGCAACGGCCGGGCCGCGGGCGCCCAGCATCAGGCTCTCGATGCGCGAGTAGCCGGTCTTATGGTTAATCTGCTGCAGGAAGTCATGCGGTCGGGCACGGCGGCGAGCGTGTGGTCGCGCGGCTTCACGCTGCCGGCAGCCGGTAAGACCGGAACATCGCACGATGGCTGGTTCGCTGGATTCACTTCTCAGCTCCTCTGTGTGGTGTGGGTCGGGTTCGACGACTATCGTGAATTAAACCTGGAAGGCGCCAAATCTGCCTTGCCGATCTGGACGGATTTCATGAAGCGGGCGTCGCAACGCGCGCCGTACCGGCATGCCCGCGCGTTCGCGATGCCGCCCGGAATCGAGCAGGCGACGATCTGCACCCAGAGCGGAATGCTGGCCGGGGACCACTGCCCGGAAACCCGCAGCGAGTATTTCATTGACGGCAGTGAACCGGGCAAATGCACGATGCACGATGCTACTCCAAAGCCGTCGCCGATTGTTTCGGAGTCGGCGATCGGCGGAGCTCAATAGCCACCCCGCGATAGGGCGGGCAACAACCGGGTCCCTTTGCACGTTACGATAGTCGCGTGCCGGACGCATTGCCTCGCCTGCGCGGAGATTTGGATTTCATGCCTTCGCCCGTGGAGGATCGTCCCGGCCTTCTCATTCGCGATTCGCTGCGTTATTCCGACGCGGTATTGATCGTTCCGCCGCCGCTCGTCGAATGCCTCATCTGTTTCGATGGCGTCCAGACTCCGCTCGATCTGCGCGCCCGGCTGGTAGAAATTCTGGGGCAACTCGACGTCGGCGATGTGCAATCGCAACTGATTGAAGTACTCACACACAGCGGATTTCTCGAGGATGAAACGTTTGAATCGATGAAGGCGCAGCGGGTTCGTGAGTTCGCGGATGCGGCGGTGCGCGAGCCCACGCATGCGGGGTCGGCCTATCCCGCGGAGTTTGAAGAATTGCGCGAAACCATGCGCGTCTGGATGCCACCTGATCCGGCCGGCGGCGGACGCGAACGTCTTATGGCTATCGCCGCTCCCCATGTCAGCCCCGGCGGCGGTTATGAATCCTACAGCGCGGCTTACGGACTGCTGAGCCCGCGACACAAAGATCGTACATTCGTTATTCTCGGAACTTCGCATTATGGCGCGCCCGAGCGTTTCGGACTCACCCGCAAGCCCTATGTCACGCCGTATGGAGAATCCCGCACCGACGTGGCGCTCGTCGACGAACTCACGCGCCTTGCGCCCAATTCCATTGCGACGGAGGACTATTGCCACGCGGTCGAGCATTCGATCGAGTTCCAGGTGTTGTTCCTGCAATCGATCTTCGGCCCGGACATCAACGTTCTGCCGATCCTCTGTGGCTCATATGCGCGGAGCATCTACGGCGGTGGCAAGCCCGAGGCGGACGACAACGTAAACCGCTTCCTCGGCGTGCTGGGAGAGATCGCGGCGCGGGAAGCGGACCGGCTCTTCTGGATTCTCGGCATCGACATGGCTCACATGGGAAAGCGCTATGGCGATCCGTACCAGGCTCTCGCGCACCAGAATGAGATGCTCTCCGTCGGCGGACGCGACCGCCAGCGCATGGAGCGCGTCTCGGCGGGCGACGCCGATGGATTCTGGGAACTTGTGCAGGAGAACCACGACGATCTGAAGTGGTGCGGATCGTCCCCGATCTATACATTCCTGAAAGCAGTGCCGGGCGCACGCGGCGCGCTCGAGAAATACGAGCAGTGGAATATCGATCCGCAGAGCGTGGTCAGCTTCGCCGCGATGTCGTTTGAAAGACTGTAGGGCGGGCGATCTTTTGTGTCGCCTGCCAGGCGCCGCCACGCGTGCCCGCGCCACAGGGCTTGCAACACTTTTCATGAAATGACAGGCCACGGAAAACGATGGCCGCGCTACTGCTTGATCAGGCTCGCCAGAATTTCCGGAATCTCGAACACCGCTCGGTTCTTATGCCTGCTCACCTGCTCGGCGAATGCATATCGCCGCTCCGCATCCAGCATTTTCCGTACGGCATCCACGATGCCCGTCCGAAAGCTCCGCAGTGAGATGCCAACGCCCTGCTCTTCCACCCAGTCCGCGTTGTAGCGTTCCTGCGGGAGGGTCCAGTGGTTGCGTTCGATGATCACCGGAAGACCCATCGCAACCGCTTCGCTGATGCTGCCGGGCCCCGGCTTGCCGATGAAGAAGTCCGCGAGGCGCATAAAGCGCGGCACCTCGCGCGTGAATCCCTCGACATGCATGCGGATTCGCCGCGGCAGGGCTTTCATTGTTTCTTCGAGCTTCTTACTCTTACCGCAGATTGCGATGAGCTGGATATCGAGTCCGCTGGCGTCGAGTCTTTTCGCGATATCGAGCATGGCCGCCGAACCCTCACCGCCGAACATCATCAGCGCCGTGGGACGCGCCGCGTCCAGTCTCAGCGCTTCGCGATCCGGCCCGCGATTCATTTCGATCGGCTCATAATAGCGCGGATTCAGGATCATTCCGGACGTGCGGAAGATCCGCTCTTTAGTGTGCCCGAGTTCGAGAGCCTGCCGGTACGCGCGGTCGGTGCCGCAGATCAGATATTGCGGCTGTCGCTCGATCCAGAAGTGCGGCGGGTAGTCCGCCATGTCGGTCAGAATCGTCACGAGCGGCACGCGCGGCATCACGCGTTCGATCGCCTGATAAATCGCGCGGTTGAAGTTCGGAATGAGCGAGACCACGAGGTCCGGCTGTTTTTCACGCCAGTATTCCGACAGCAGTTTCACCTGCTTTGAATGGAACAGGCGGATCACGCCGTGCATTCCCTTCATCAGAGCCGGCGAGCCGAGCGTCCAACCGCGTCGCAGGAGCTGGTTGTAGATATCCTGCAGGCGCAGACCGGTGATTTTGCGGAAAACGTCCATCTCATCGAGCAGTTCCTGGAGATTCATCATCCGCATCTCCCAGGGCCGTCCTTCGCGCTTCGCGACTTCAGATAAGGCGTTCGCGGCGCTTCGATGCCCTCCCCCCGCATCGAAAAAGACCAGCTCGATTGTGTTCATTCCTACCGATTCTTGCACGTGGTTCGGCAGCCACCTTCGGCGTGTGACCGTACAATAAGTACTTGGTGACGAGCACGCATGCCAGACCACGAGCGAGAATCCCATGGTCGCCCTTATCCTGGATAATTTGAGCCACCGGTCTTCGCCGATGGTCGGCCGTTGTGGGCGATATTTATGATGATTCGGTTGATTACGGCGGGCGATCGCAAGATCATGCTGCGGCTCAACCGCTGGGAAGCGCCGCTGTGGATTCGCCGGTGGATGCTCTTCGCATCGCGCGGCGGCGACGGATGGCTGTGGAGTGCGGTCGGCGTGATCCTCTGTTTCTTCGGGGGCGCGCGGCGATTCGAGGCGCTTGAGGCGGGGTTCATCGCCGTCGCAATCGGCCAGATTACCTTTTTCGTGCTCAAGCGAATCATCGGGCGCGAGCGGCCCTGCGCCATTGAGCCGCACTGCTGGTCGATGCTGCTTCCGCCGGACCGGTTTTCGTTTCCGTCGGGCCACACGATCACCGCGTTCGCCATTGCGGTCTCGCTCGGTCTCTACTATCCCGCGCTTTTCGTCGGTCTCGTCTTCTGCGCGTTGAGTGTGGCGGCATCGCGGGTGATTCTGGGGTTGCATTATCTAAGCGATGTGCTGGTGGGGATTGTCATCGGCGCGGCGATCGGAGCGATCGCTTTCCAGTGGTGAGGGTCCGGCTGGTTTTCACGTTTTTTGCGCTCACCGCCCTGGTTGCAGCGGCGGACAAGAAGTCTCCGCAGGGACAAGTCGAAGACGATGCTGTCACGATCACGGCGACGCTGCTGAATGCGGAGCAACTGCGCCAGACCGTGGGGACGGATTTCGGTAACAACTACACCGTGCTCGACGTCCACATCACGCCGAAGGGCGGAATGCCGTACAACGTTGCCCTCGACGATTTCATCCTGCGTTCGGAATCGAGCGGCGAGCACAGCGAACCTTTTCTGAGCGCGGGGCAGATCGCGGGGGCGGGGGCGCTGGAGGTGGAACGAAGCTACGGAAATCGCGCGAATCCCGATTCGCCCCGTCCGCTGGAGGGGACGAAGCTGGAGATGAAGACGGACGCGAAAGGCGATCCCGCGCTCGACGCGTTGAAGAAGAAGATGCTGGCGTCGAAGACCGTGACGGAGCCGGTGTCGGGGTGGCTGTTTTTTCCGCTGAGCCCGAAAGAGAAGGCGAAGAATTTGATTTTGAGCTGCAAGACGCCGCATAGTAAGTTGCGGCTGGCGTTCAGATAAGAGCCATTGTGGCGCGGGCGATCTCGCCCGCAGTGCCGGCGCTGCCCCACAAACCCATTCATTCGACCTTTGCCTGGCATGCGGTCCAAACACAACCGTGCTCTCGCAGGCACTATCGATCGAGCGCGATGGCATAATCCAGCCGCACTTGTAAATCCGGAGCGGACGATCGCCGGCACGATTGCCAGCGCGGCGGGCAAGGGCGCCCGCGCCACAGGATCAGGGCAGAGCGAAGACGACCAGCGACTCGCCGCCACGCCGGTCGGGATCTGTAATACCCGCCCCGCCGTTGGCCGCTGTGATTGCGACGTATTGCTTGCCGTCCTTGCCCTGATAAGTGATCGGCACCGCGATCCCATTGTAGTCGAGCTTCGTTTCCCAAAGCTGCTTGCCGCTCTTCGAATCGAATGCGCGGAAGCGTTTGTCGTTCGTGGCGCCGATAAACAGCAATCCGCCAGCGGTTGCGATGGGGCCGCCGAAGCCGATGCGTCCGGTGTTCCGCCTGGCTTCGGGAAGTTCGTCGGTGACGCCGAGCCGAATTTGCCACGCGAACTCGCCGGTCGCCACGTTGACGGCGGTGAGCCGGCCCCATGGCGGTTTCTGGCACGGCCAGCTCTGCGCACCGAGCGTGAGCCCGTTCTCGTCTTTTTTCAGCGCCCAGAATTTGGAGTTGAAAGGATTCCCCAGGATGCTGGCCTGCTGGTAAGGAACCTTCGAAGTCTCGGGCTCCTTCTGAATCCAGCCGATGCTGCCGTACTCATTGGTGAAAACGTAAACGTAGCCGAGCTTGGGGTCGGAGGCTGTGCCGCCCCAGTT
>DASZLP010000200.1:0-3933 GCA_035552355.1 Bryobacteraceae bacterium
TTCCTCTTTTGAAAGCTTGAAGCGGGGGTTGAAGGCAATCCAGCCCTGAAAATCGTCCCGGTCGGGCAGCTGCGAGCGCGCGCTCATGCACACGCACCAGTTGAACAGAGATGGCGTGCCGTCCACGAGTTGCATGGAGCACTCGTCACCTGCCGCGACTTCGTGCCAGTCAAGATCGACGATGCCGCTCCAGAACTCGAGCGCGTTTTCGAATTGTTCCGCCAGCACGTCATTGGCGGTGGAGATTCTCACCGCCAGATCGAGATGCTGATGGCTCAGGAGATCCGCGTGGCGTTCGCAGGCGGCGTATTGGCCAGTCCAGTTGGCGGGCGTTGTCGCAGCGAGACAAGAAGCGGCCGGGAGAAAGAGGAGCAGAGCCGTCAGCAACTTCACTGGTTTCTACACGTGTATTGTAGCTTGTAGCACATTTCTGCGCAAGTCGGCTCGCTCGGACCGGCGCGAGCGCGCACTATCCACCGTTATTTCGATACCGACGGAGCGCCTTAATAACTTGTAAGCGGCTGGCGGGGCCAAGGGATCCTCTCGTGAAGAATGGATCTTCCGTCACCTCCGCCTGTGGATATTCCGGAACCGAAATACTCGCGACGGTGCCGCCTGATTCGGCTTCTGTCTCGGACAAAATCAGACCGGCCAATTTTATCTCGAATACATCGACCGCGAAGATAGTGCCCTCGCATCGTCGTAGTATCGGCGCTTTGAGGGCTCGAAGCCGTGAAGGCCGGGAAGCGCATCGTACTCGCCCGCGGAGAGCCAAACGCTGACGATTGCCTGCGCCAAATTTGATCCCAAGTTTGAGTTAAGCCTCGTATTTCTTCGTCAACTTGACCGCCACGCGCCCGGTGTCGGAGTCTTCGATGCGGAGGAGACGGAGGCGTCCGCATTCGAGATAGCGGTCGTTGAGCAGCTTCGAATACGGCTTGATGTGCTCGCGCCATGCGGCATTCGCATCGACGAGGAAGCGCCGTTCATACTCAGCACGCGAATATTTCGGAAGCGTCAACATCGTGGGAATTCCGATTCACGGAATGTTTTGCCATTTTCACTCCGCAAAACAATAGCACTCGCCACCCCTGCCGATGATTAAAAAAAATAATGTGCAGGAGAGAATTGACAATCTTTAAAGTCGTTCTATTCTGAAATCGCTTCCATGCTTCAGTTCACTCTTCGCCGGATCAGCGGGGACTCGCCCGCCTCGGTGAACGATTTTTCCTTTGTCGAGTTCGTCCTGCTCACCTCTGATTTTCCGGCACCACCGGGCGCTCTCGCCCGCCGCGCCGGCAATCGTGCCGACGCTTGTGCAATTCGATAGCGAAAGTCTTCAACCAACAACAAATCTGGAGCCTTGTCATGGGATTCGATTCTGGTTACGGCAGTGTGTCCAACGAATTTGTCCGCGTCGCCGCAGGGGTCTGGTCCGGAGTGCGCTGGTTATCGCAGCATCTCATCGGGAATTGGGATTGGGACCCTCCCGCCTGGCTGCGCTGGCTGACGAATCGCCTCAAGGCGGGCGTCCAGATTGTGCGCTCCGACTGGCGCATCGCAGCCGCCCTCGCGCTGACAATCGTGCTGGCCGTCGGCGGCTACGAATGGTATCGCCATCGTCCACGCCCGCATTACGTGAGTGTAACTCTCACCGCGCCAGGCCGCACCGAGTGGAATGACAACGGCCGCAAAGCGCCCCATCCGCTGCTGATCGATTTCGAGGAAGCCGCCGCGCCGCTGAAGAATATCGAGAAGCCGGTTCCCTCGGGAGTCACCATGAGTCCCGCGATCGCCGGCACATGGTTCTGGGTTTCCGACCACCAGTTGCGCTTCACTCCCAAAGACGACTGGCCGATCGGGGCCGACATCACCATCCGCCTCGCCAAAAAGGGCGTGCTCACGCGCGATGCGCGGCTCGAAGACTACAGCCTCAAATTTGCGACAGCGCCTTTCACCGCGAAGATCGCCAGCGCCGAGTTCTATCAGGACCCGCGCGATCCCTCGCTCAAGAAGGTCGTCACTACGCTCGAATTCAGCCACCCCGCCGATACCGAGCGCCTCGAAAACTCTGTATCGCTCTCCCTTGAGAAGGACGCCGCATATCTCGGACTCAAACCCGACAGCCGGAATTACACGGTCGTCTACGACAAATTCAAGCTGACGGCCGCCATCTATTCCGTGCCGCTCGCGCTGCCGCGGGACGACACAAAGATGACAATCACGGTCGGCAAAGGGCTGCGCGCCATGCGCGGCGGCAACCAGACTTCGGACGCGCTGATCACTTCCGTCGTCATCCCCGGCCGCGGCAGTCTTCGTTTCGATCAAATCCAGATGACGCTGGCCGATAACGAGCGCTATGAGCCGAAGCAGGTGCTTCTCGTGAAAAGCTCGTCGCCGGTGACCGAAAAGGCCATCATCGGCAGGGTCGAAGCATGGGTGCTGCCGGTGCGCAGCCCGCGCCAGCCGAAGGAAGACAAGAACCCGTGGGAATGGAACCAGCCGGAAGTCGGCGGCGACATCCTGAAGCAGTCTGGTTATCTCAAGCTGGCCTATCAGCCTTCCGAATCGCCCGGCAACCAGAACCACGGCTTCCTCTTCGACGCGCCCGTTGGCCGCTACGTATTCGTGCTCGTGCGGGAGGGAATCGAAGGCACCGGGGGCTACCTGTCGACAAAGCCTTTCACCGCCGTCTTCCAGGTCGCGCCTTATCCGAAAGCGCTCACGTTCCTCGGACAGGGCTCGTTGCTTTCGCTCTCCGGCGACAGGAAGGTCGGCTTCATGGTGCGCGACATCGACAAAGTGGATGTCGAAGTCGGGCGCGTGCTGCCCAATCAGATCCAGCACCTCGCCCCGCTCATGTGGGATTATTCGAAGCCCGGCATCTACGCCGATCTATCGAACAAACTGGTCGAGCGCTGGAATGTGTCGCGCGATTACAGCGGCAAGCCCGCCGGCAAGCCCACGTGGGACAGCATCGATCTCTCCGGCTACCTGAGGACGAAGAACGGCGGCAACCGAGGCTTGTTCCTGCTGCAGATCCGGGAGGAAGTTCCGCGCCCGCAGTACGCCCAGCCGGACGGCGACGGTGACGACACCCGCGAAACTGAGGGCGGCGGTCCTGCTTATGGCCAGACGCAGGACAACCGGCTGATTCTCGTCACCGACCTGGGCATGATCGTCAAACGCAATAAGGACGGCAGCCAGGAAGTCTTCGTGCAGTCGATCCATACCGGTGCTCCGGTCGATAGCGCGCGCGTGAGCCTGCTCGGCCAGAACGGCGAGCCGGTTACTTCAGCCGCAACGGACGCGACCGGTCATGCCACGCTTCCAAAATTCGCCCGCGAATGGAAGCGCGAGAAGTTGCCGGAAACGATTCTGGTCGAAAAGGGCGACGACTTTTCGTTTCTTCCCCTGCGCTCGAACGGACGCGATCTGGATGTCTCGCGCTTCGACGTGGGCGGCGCGGTCAACGCGAAATCCGCTCAGGAGCTGTCGGCCTACATCTTCTCCGACCGCGGCATCTATCGGCCGGGAGAAACCGCGCACCTCGAAGCTGTCGTCCGCACCGGCGACTGGAAGGCTTCGCTTGCCGGTTTGCCGGTGAAGTTCGAGATATCCGATTCGCGCGGCGCCGTGGTCAGCCGCAACGAATTGAAGCTCTCTCCCGCGGCGTTCGAGTCGATCGACTTCACGAGTACTCCCGAATCACCCGCCGGGACGTACCAGGCGATGTTGTACCTGGTCAAGGGCCCAAACAATCGCGATGAATTGCTGGGGTCGACTTCCTTCCGCGTGCAGGAATTCGAGCCGGACCGCATGAAAGTGCGGCTCGATCTTTCCGACAAGACTGCGGGCGCATGGCTGCGTCCGTCGGAAGTGAAAGGCCGCGTCACCGCCTCTCTGCTCTCCGGCGAGCCCGCGGTCAACCGG
>DASZLP010000201.1:0-4432 GCA_035552355.1 Bryobacteraceae bacterium
TTGCCTCCCGCGCCCTCCTCACCGGACGCGACCGGCACATACAGACGCCCTTCAAAGAATTTTGGCGCGCCGGTCAGGCGCGCGGTCGAATGATCCTCGACTTTCGCTTTCCAGATAAGCTTGCCCGTGTCGGCGTCGACCCCGTACACGCTCGTCTTCATGTCGCCGAAGAAGGCCGCGGTCCGGCCGCCCACCCGGGCGACGGAGACGGCGGTTCGCACTCCCGCTTCGGCCTCATACGACCAGTAGACGCAGCCGGACGCGGCATCGATCGAATATACGTAGCCGGTGTCTACGCCGAGGTAAACACGGCCGCCAACGACGGAAGGCTGCCCCCAAACCGAGCTCACACCGGGAAATCCGAAAGCCCACTTGAGTTTGAGCCGCGGCACCTGCGCGGCGGTAAGACCCGCCGCTTTCGCCGGCTCGAAGCGCGTGTTGGATGTATCGACGCCCCATCCATTCCACGCATCGCCCTTTGCAGGGTCGCCAACGCGAGCCTCGCCCGGGCAGCGATTCGGCATCTGCGCCGCGTCAGCGAACTGCGACAGCTTGAGCGTCGTGCCCGTGAGAAACTCCGCAATCGATCGGCGGTTTGGCTCAGTGAGCGCGGCCGCCTGCGGACGCATCGCGCCGCTTGTCAGCGCGCGGTAGATCGCTTCCGGCGTCATCTTCGCCAGAGTCGCGCGATCGGGGATGCCTGCCGCCGGCTCTGCTGTATGGCAGCTTGCGCAGTTCTGATCGAAGAGCCGTTGCGCGTTGGCGGCGGGCGCGGGCTGCGCGGCGAGCGGCCACGCAACGAGAATGAGCGTGAAGAAGAAAGCAGTGGCGAACTTCATGACCGGATCAGATCCAGTCTAATGGAACCAATGGTCACTTACATGTAAGGCTGACCGTACCTCGTGGCGCGGGCGCTCCCGCCCGCCGCGCCGGCAAACGTGCCGGCGCCTGTTACATCGCGACTTGTGAGAAATCCAGCTCGCCTACCATAGCTTGCACTGCTGCGCGGCCGGCCGCCCCATCGGGTCCCCGGGCTTGCACTGGAATGCCTTGTGAAATTCCGGGATGTTCTGCAGCGTGGCGATCGCCCGGTATTTCGACACCGGATGATTGTTCGTGTTGATCTGCAGCCGCAACGCCTCATCCCGATACTGCGTTCCCCACACCCGGGCGTAGGCGATGAAGAACCGCTGATCGGCCGTGAAGCCATCCATCGTCGGAGGCTCTTTGCCGCCAAGTGACTTCCGGTAGGCCTTGTACGCAACCGAAATGCCACCCAGATCGCCAAGCGCTTCTCCAAGCACCTGTTTGCCATTGTGGTGCAGGCCGCCTTCGACATCGAGTTTGTTGAACTGATCCACCACGCAGCCGGTGCGCGCGTCGAACTTCGTGCGATCGTCCTGACTCCACCAGTTCTTCATCGCGCCGGCAGCGTCGTATTTCGATCCGCCGTCGTCAAACTGATGACCGATCTCATGGCCGATCACGGCGCCGATCGCCCCATAATTCGCGGCGTCGTCGGCCTGCATGTCGAAGAAGGGCGGCTGCAGAATACCGGCCGGAAAAACAACCTTCACCTCCGACGAACTCGAATAGGCGTTGACGGTCGGCGCGGTCATGTTCCACTTCCCGCGATCCACCGGTTTGCCGATCTCGGCGATGTCGGCGTTACGGCTGTATACCCAGGCCGCGCGCACGTTCTCGAAGAAGGTACCGCGGTCGATTTTCATCGATACGTAGCTGCGCCACGAGTCCGGATAACCGATTTTGATTTGCAGCGCATTCAGCTTGCGGATGGCGCTCTTTTTCGTCTCCGGCTGCATCCAGTCGGATCGTTCCAGTTGCTCGCGCAGCGCCGCTCGCAGATTCTCGACGAGCATCGCCATGCGGCGTTTGGCCTGCGGCGGAAAGTACTTTTCGACGTAAGCCTTGCCCAGAGCGTCCGTGATATCGAGATCGACCAGGTTCGCGCAGGTCTCCCAACGCTGCGGCTGTTGTTGCGTGCCGGCGAGCACGGTCCCGCTGAAATGGAACGATTCGTCGTCCAAAGCCTTTGGGAGATAAGGCGCGGAGACGGCGATTGCCCGCCACCGCAGCCACACTTTCCACGTATCGAGCGGTGCCGCCGTGAGCTGTTGATTCACCTTTCGGAGCGCTTCCGGTTCGGCGACATTCACAGGTGTCGATTCCGGCAAACCGGCGTCGCGGAAGAGGTGCGCCCAATCGAAATCCGGCGCGAGCGCACGCAATCCCGCGAGATCCATCGGATGATACGTCTTCACCGGATCGCGCCGTTCCGCGATCGTCATCAGAGGCTCGGCCAGCGCCGTTTCGAAGCTGAACACGGTCTTTGCCTGTTCAGCGGCCGCGGTGTCCGGAATTCCTGCGAGCATCAACATTTTCTCGACATGTTTCAGGAATTCCGCACGAATTTGCCGCGACTTTTCGTCATCGCGGAAATAGTAGTCGCGATCAGGCAGCGACAGTGTCGCCGAGCCCCCGCCGATTCCTCCGATCACGCGCTCCGGATTCTTCCTGTCCTGCGTGGATGTCAGGCGGAACGGACCGACGATGGCGGCGGTTGCGGTGGCAAGGCTGGGCCGCGGCACGTGCTGAAAGTATTCGAGCGCGGCGCCCAGGTCTTTCAGGGACTGAATCGCCGCGATGCGATCGAGATCGGGCTGCAGCGGCGCCATTCCACGCGCCTCGATGGCGGAGGTGTTGAGGCAGCTCGCATAGAAGTCCCCCATTCTGCGGCGGTCGGTGCCGGATTTCGCACTCGCATCATCGCGCGCCGCTTCCAGAATCGTGCGAATGCGCTCGCGGTTTGCGTCGGCAAGAACACCGAAGGTTCCCCAGGATGCTTTGTCCGCGGGAATGGGGTTCTTATCGATCCACGTGCCGTTTACATAGCGCCAGAAATCGGTGCAGGGTTTGCACGTGGTGTCCATGTCTTCGGGATGAATGCCGCTGTGTGGAGCGGTATTCTGACCGGATAAAGCGGCGACAAACAGAGGAATCCACAATAATCGGCGCAAACGCATGTGCTCATGGTAGCGCTTGCGCGGAACCACTCCCCGAGCGCGCTATTGATCGGCAAAGGTCTGACGCGATTTCATCCAGGATTGATTCGCCGACGGCCCGATATCGGCCCTGGATGATTGCCCAAAGGCCCAGGCATTCGGTTCGAGTGCTTCTTCCCTCCAGAGTCTCCTTTTGCAACAACCGCGATGTACAAAAAAATCTTTGCAAAAATCAACGCGAGGGATTCCAGCTAACGATTCATGCCGAGCAGTCTTACCGCTTTACCTGATCCACATCCACATCGAGATTGTGTCCGATGCGGAATCCGTACAGCCCGTCTGTGTGGAGCTTGCTTTTCGGCAACCGCGTCATCTCGGTTCCATTGACGGTGAAGATCACGTTGTCACCCTGCACTTCGACGCCGAGGGTGTTGGTCTGCTTGCCATCGTTACCTTGTTTGACGATCGCAGGGTTCGCGGTCCAGTTGACGACGGTCGACGGACGTCCGTTTCCTTCACGGTTCGAAACAAAAAATTCGCCCTGATTCCGCACCAGGAAATAGCTGTACGTCTGCTTGTCGCCGCCGAGATCGCTGCCCCCGAACATCAGGCCATAGGAGATCGGATGCGACGGCGCCGCAAGCTGCGTCAGTCGCGCTGAAAACTTGTAGTTGCCCGACTTCGTCCACGCGCTGTTGTAAAACGTGCCGGCCGAGCCCATCACGAAATGATAGACACCGCCAGTCTGGCTGAACTTGAGCTGGTCCGGCGTGCCGCGATCGGGACGGACACTCCACCCGGCGG
Source organism: Bryobacteraceae bacterium (assembly GCA_035552355.1). GTDB lineage: Bacteria > Acidobacteriota > Terriglobia > Bryobacterales > Bryobacteraceae > BOG-234. The sequence continues at coordinate 3,828 of DASZLP010000201.1, forward strand.
GGAACTTGCCGCCGGCGACAGCGCGGTCAGGATCGTTATCCTGCGCTCCCATCGGAACCGCAAGCGCGGCGGCGCATACAAGAGTGTAGAAAGCTGCACGGCGTGTCGAAAGAAACTTTTCGCGGGATCTCATAAGTTTTCGGCCTTTTAGCCCAAGTATATAAAACGAAGCCGGCAAGCCCGTGTCACTCTGTATGAGTGCGAGTTGCCAGAGGAGGCTTCCTCACCGACGCTGCGATCGGCGCCGTGATTTCAGCGCTCAACCTTTTGATCCTCGGCCCTTACCTGCTTGCGGATTTTCCCAATCAATCCTGGAACAACGGCTACATGTATATCGGGATGGCCAAGGCCTTCCATGATTTTGCCGGCGGCTGGAATCCTTCCACATACGGCGGCGCGCCGCTGCGCTATCTGTATCCGCCGATTTTTCCAGCTGTGTTGGGACTCTTCTCGTCTTCTTCTCCGGGGCACGCTTACCATCTGTTCACCGGCGTCGCGTATGCGCTGACACCGGTGGCCATCTATGCGCTCGTACTCCAGCTTTTTCGTTCGAGACTGCTCGGAGTATTCGCGGCGCTTGGTTACAGCGCGTTTCCATCGCTCGC
>DASZLP010000202.1:0-2183 GCA_035552355.1 Bryobacteraceae bacterium
CCGCCTTCGCGCAGCTTTTCTTCCAGGTGTCGAAGCGAATCGACCAGATGGCGCATGTGCGCCGCGCGCGCAAGTGTCTGGGCCGTATTGGGGGTTTCAGGGGCAGATTCCGGCGGCATCCGGAACAAGTGTATCGATCAGCGGCACACCGATAGATCGTGCCGGCGTGCGCCGGATCTGTAGTATCAGGATCGCGAAACCCGCGCGGTCGTCCCGTTTCGCGCAACCATGACCCAAGCACAAACACCGAGAACGAATCCGGGAATGTCGACGATACACGTGAGAAGCCAACGGGGAAGGGACGGCAGAAGGCCAACTCCCGGGAACCACCCGGGAAGATTTAGCATCATTAGTGGCCACCCAAACAGGCAAGCACCAAAAGCGATTCCGCCACCAACAGCGCGCGCCGCATCCCTGAGGGTCGCCCGACCAAGAAACAGGTCACATGCCCAAGTCAACGTCATGATAATCGCCATTATCATGACGCCCGTCCACTGCGCCCGTAGCAGGAACCAGAAGAAGAGCAGAAGAATGATCCAACGCGCGATCATTGCCGGATGCTATCAGAGAACTACACGAGTCCGTACGGAATGAATCCGCGTCGAGCCCGGCGCGGTGCTTTAGCCCCCGCTCACCGCGCCGCCAGCGCCCGGTCGATGCTGGCGATATTTTTTTTCGCGTAATCCGCTTCCGAAAGATTCGGGTTCAGATCGATCATCTGCTGGAACTGTGTGCGCGCAGCGGCGAAATCGCCGATATCGCCCTTCTGCTGCCCGAGCCGTGCGTAACACAGAGCAATCGCGTAGTGCGTGAGCGGGTCGTCCTTGTCATAGGCCAGCGATTTCTGGCAATCCCCGATCGCCGCAACGAACTGGTCCAGTTTCCTTTCGGAGTCGCACAACCCGAAATACGCCCAACTGCGCAGATCCCGCCAGATATCGGCCTGGGAGGCCCGTTTCTTCTTCCCGATGCCCGCAAGGTACCCGAGCACATAGTAATTCAGCTTGCCGGTGACGCCGTTGTCGAAATTACTCAAGCGAAGGTAATTCGCATACTCGCCGCGGGCCTCTCCAAAGCCGCCGTTCAGCCGCAGGCTTTCGGCCAGCCAGAAATGTGCTTCGCCATTATTGGGCGCGAGACGAATGGCGGTTTGCGCCGCCTCGATCGATTGCGCGTAGGCTTCCTTGCGGCACAGAGCCTGCGCGAGCAGGTACCACGCCATGGAATTCTTTGCGTCGCGCCCCACCACGCGATTGAGCTGCCTTACCGCTTCATCCAGATCCCCGGTATCCAGCAGCATTCCCGCGTAACTCGCGCTGGCCTCGGTGTAATCGGGGTCAATTTTCAGCGCCTGCTGGAAAAATTTGGCGGCGTTTTCCTCGTCATACAACGCGTTATAAGTCCGGCCAAGATAGAGCGCGGCTTCGCTGTAATCGGGCTCCGCGGAAAGCGCCTGCTGAAATTCGGCCACCGCGGCTTTATAATTCGACGCTTCGCCTCGCGTATAGAACGCAAGTCCTTTATCGAAGTGTTCCACGGCGGCGCGCGGCCTGCGTCGCGGAATCAGAATTTTAATCGTGATGGTAGTCGACTGGCCCGGATAGACCATTTCTTCCCGCGGGCCATCCGGCTCGTAGCCCATCTTCACGCCCTGAATCGTCAACGCGCCCGGCTTTTGTCCCGGCAGCGTCAGAGGCTTGTCTTTATTCACGATGCCTTGCGATTTGCCGTTGACGAAAACCTCCACGCCGTCCATGTTGCTTTCGATCACCAGCGAGCCGAACTTCGGCGGCGGCGGGGCGCCGGGCTCGCGATTCGACGGCACATAAGCCAGCAGCATCGAAGCATCGAAGCTGCCCTTTTCGGAGGTGGGATTCTGCTGCCCCTTCGTCACGTCGCGGACATTGGTGTGAACGTACTCGGCGAGCTCGTCGGCGGTCACGATGCCATCCCGATTCGCGTCCGCCAGACCCTCGAGGCCTTTCACCACGTAATAGGTGAAGATGCCGTGTCCGCCGCCCCAGTCGGCGCTCTCAAAGGAGCGCTCGCGGTCGCGGCTGGCCGTAAGCGAGAACAGCGACGGGTTCAACTCACCGAGCGTTTTGTTCAATGTCTGCGGATCGGTTTCGGGCGTGATAGCCCCGCTGTGGCAGGCGTCGGTCAGCAGCACCTTCCACTTGCCA
>DASZLP010000203.1:0-15998 GCA_035552355.1 Bryobacteraceae bacterium
GAGCAAGATCCGAACATCCATTTACTTCCTCCGCTCGGCTACGTCGAGAATCTCGCGCTCATGCGGCGCGCCACGCTGGTCATGACCGACTCCGGCGGCATCCAGGAAGAGACCTCATACCTGTCGATCCCCTGCCTGACCCTGCGCGAAAACACCGAAAGGCCCGCGACTCTGAGCCTCGGAACGAACACGCTCACCGGCAGCGATTACGCGAAGGCCCGCCGCCTGGTATCCGAAATCCTCAGCGGCCAGTATCGGCGCGGTAATCCGATCCCGGGTTGGGATGGCCGCGCGGCGCATCGTGTGGTGCGGGAGCTCTCGTCTTTCCTTGAGGCGCGCACATGATCTATCGCCGCTTCCTGAAAGGCACTGCCGATCGGACCGCTGCCATCATCGGACTGGTCGTCCTCTCCCCCGTTATCGCTGTGGTGGCGCTGCTGGTGCGCGTGCGCCTCGGGCGCCCCGTGCTTTTCAGGCAGGAGCGCATTGGCCTGCGCGAACGGTCTTTCCTCTTCTTCAAATTCCGCACGATGACGGACGAGCGGGATCGGACCGGCAGTCTCTTGCCGGATGAAAAACGCCAGACTCCGTTCGGACGTTTTCTGCGCTCGAGCAGCCTCGACGAGCTGCCCCAGTTGTGGAACGTGTTGAACGGAGACATGAGCCTCATCGGACCGCGGCCTCTCCTGCCCCAGTACCTCACACGCTACTCGGCGTTTCAGCGGCGGCGGCATGAAGTGAAGCCCGGCATCACGGGCCTCGCGCAGGTGAACGGACGCAATGCGTTGACCTGGGAGCAGAAGTTCGAGCTGGACGTCAGCTATGTGGATAACTGGAACCTGGCGCTCGACCTCAAAATACTTCGTCTGACTTTGCGCAAAGTCCTTCGGCGCGAGGGAATCGCCCAGGAGGGGCATGCGACAATGCCCGAATTTCGTGGCTAGGATATTCATCGTGGGCTGCTCGGGCCATGCGGCCGTCGTGCTCGACATCATTGAAAAGCAGGGCGCGCATTCGGTCGCGGGCATCATCGATTCAAACGCCGAGCCGGGGACGGGAGTGCTGGGGCTCAAGGTGCTGGGAACTGAATGTGACTTGCCCCGGTTAGCAGAGGAATACCAGGCGGCCGCCGGCGTCGTGGCGATCGGGGATAACTTCATGCGTCACACCGTAGTGGAAAATATTCGATCCGCCATGCCGGGCTTCGCGTTTGTCACCGCCGTGCACCCGTCGGCTCAGATAGCGCGCGGAGTCTCTGTCGGAGCGGGAACCGTGGTGATGGCGGGGGCAGTGATCAACGCGCGCTCCCGGGTGGAGGAGCATTGCATCGTAAATACCAATTCGTCCATCGACCACGATAACGTCATCGGGCGATTCGGCAGTATCGGTCCCGGAGCGGCCACCGGAGGTAATGTTCGGATGGGAGAATTCAGTGCCCTGTCACTGCGGGCGGCTGTCATTCATGGCCGCGCAATCGGTGTTCATACGGTAATCGGCGCCGGAGCCACGGTGGTGAAAGACATCCCCGATTACGTTGTTGCTTATGGAACGCCGGCGCGCGTCGTGCGCCCGCGAAGAGCAGGCGAGCGATATTTATGATGAACCCGCGGCTAATGAGACGCTCTTCAGAACCGACCGGTCCAGCAAAACCGATACCGAGCGCTGCAGGAGTTCCACACTGACCACCATCCGCCATTCGTCCTTCTGCTCGAGAACGGTTCCCTCGACCCCGCGCAACGGGCCATGCTCGACGCGCACGCGATTTCCGGCGCGCAGAAACGGCCATGGCCGCACGGGAAAGCTGGAGTTGACCAGAACGCGAACGGCATTGATTTCCTCATCGGGCAAAGAGGAAGCGGAGTTGCCGAGTCCGACGATCGAGCGCACCCCCGCCACGCGCAGAACAGGGACGCGCCGCGCGGGATACTCGAACCGGGCGAAGACGTAACCCGGAAAAAGTGGCAGGTCGAGGACTTTGACGCGATCCGACCAGATGCGTTTGTCTTTGTAAGTGGGGAGGAAACCTTCGATGACGGTAAGATTCTGCAGTCCTTCGAACACACGGAATTCATGCTGCGGCTTGACCGCCAGCGCATACCAGCGATCCCGATCAGCCATGCACCACCCCCGGAGAGACCGTCAACTCACGAGAATAACAAAGGCCCGCCCCAAGGTTGAAAGAGTATGCGTCTCCTGATCGTCTGCACCGTATCCGCGACCGTCGAGGCTTTCATGCTGCCGTTCGCGGATCACTTCCGCCGCCTTGGGTGGAAAGTCGACGCGCTCGCCAACGGCGTTGATCAGAATGAGACTTGCCGGGCACACTTCGACGAGTTGTACGGAATCGAGTGGTCCCGCCGGCCGTGGGATTTCAGAAATCTGCTTCGCGCTCTCAACCGCGCTCGCGCCGTCGTTACGCGCGGGGGTTACGACATTATTCATGTCCATACGCCGATCGCGGCCTTTGTTCTGCGTCTCGCTCTCAAGGGCATGGAAAACCGGCCGGCAATTGTCTACACGGTGCACGGGTTCCATTTCCAGCCCGGCAACAGTTGGTTCGGCAACGCGGTGTTTCTGAATCTGGAACGCCTCGCCGGCCGCTGGACCGACTTCCTCGTAACGATGAATCGAACCGATGAGCTCGCCGTCCGGCGCTTCGCTATCGTTCCGGCGCCGCGATCGTGGCACATGCCCGGCATTGGCATCGATCGGCGGCACTTCCGTCCCCACGCCGTGCCGGCCGAAAAAGTGGCCGCCGTGCGCCGGCGATTCCGCGTCGACGCGGATGCGCCGCTGTTCGTCATGATCGCGGAATTCACGGCGCGCAAGCGCCACCGGGACGCGGTCGCCGCCTTCTCGCGAATGAAAACCCGGCGAGCGCATCTTATCTTCGTCGGCGCCGGCCCTGGGCAGCGCGCGATCGAGAGCCAGGCCTCGGCGGCCGGCGTTTCGGAAAGCACCCACTTCGCCGGGGCTGTGCCCGATGTGCGTCCTTATATCCTCGCGGCACGCGCCGTTGTGCTGCCTTCTTCGCAGGAAGGGCTGCCGCGCAGCGTGATGGAATCGCTCTGTTGCGGAATACCCGTGCTTGGCTCGGATATACGCGGCACCAGAGATCTTCTCGAAAATGGCGGCGGCTTGCTGTTCCCCGTCGGCGACGTCAATGCGTTCGCATCCCTCCTCGACTGGTTCGTGGAAAATCCGGCGAAGGCGATGGAGATGGGTTCCCGGGCGGAGCATTCGATGGGTCGATACGATATCGCGGAAATCATCAAATTGCACGAAGAGTTGTATGCGAAAGCCACGGCCAAAGCCGCTGTAGGAGCGGCATGCCGATAGCCTCCACAATCGATCTGCTTGCGCCATTGCTCGCGGACCCGCCGAATCTGGCCGCTCTTGCGGACGAATCCGCGTGGGCCACGATCAAGGAAGAAGCGGGCCGTTTCGGTGTCGGTCCTCTGGTCGCATACGTTGCCCGCAGGCACGTTTCCGCCGCCGAACGGGCCTGGTGCGACCGCGTCCTCAGCGAAAGCTGGCTTCGCCATGACCGGATGCTGCGCCATCTTGAGTATCTTTCCGGCCTGCTGGCAAGGGAAAACATCCGCACCATAGCGTTGAAAGGGCCGCTTCTCGCCGAGCGCTGCTACTCGCCGGCTTTCCTGCGGAAGCCGTCCCTCGACATCGACCTCGCGGTCGCCGCGAACGATCTGGAGCGCGCGGTCGCAATCCTCGATGGCATCGGCTACACACTCGATTTCCCGCTCGACTACATGCGCGCGCATTACCATCACGTGGAGCTCTCTCATCCTTCGAAGCCCCATTTGGAACTCCACTTCCGTCTTACTCACCGGGCGCTTGGTATTCCCGTCGAAGAGTTCTTCGAGCGCGCCGTGCCGCGGAAGCTGCCGAACGGGGAAAGCACTCTGGTTCTCGCGCCGGCGGACCAGCTTCTGCATCTCGTTCTCCATCTCGCGCAATCGCGTTTCGGTACCCTCTTCCACCTCTACGAGATTCGCAAGGTGTGGAATGCCGAGCCGCCCGCTATGCGCGCGGAGGCGATTCAGCGGGCGGCCGCGCACCACTATTCGGGCGCGTTCCGGATGATGGAGGTGGCGTTTCGTTGCCGGTGGGGCGAGCCGTTCCTCCCGCCGCGGACGCAGCTTCCGAAGACATGGCTGGAAGGCCGCCTGACGCCGGCGCTTTACAAGAAGTTCGAGGAATGGTCCGTGCCCGGGCGCGGCCTGAGCGTAAGCGAAAGGGTTCGAGCGCGGTGGCTGGATTTTCAGCTTACGGATACCCCGGCCGACGCTCTTCGCCTCGCGCTCTTCTTTCTCCGGACAGCGCGCTTCAACTTCACATCAAAACGAGCGTGGGGAACCGTGAAACATCTGCGCTTCGCGCCGGCGCACTCTACGGCTCGGGACCGATTTCGCTCCGGCAAGGCATGATAAATGAAACGGCCGGCGACTACAACCACCAGCAGAGCGATTAACCCAGGGAACCACTTGCGGAATCGCACTGACGAGCACGCCGGCGGGCATGCCGCGAGGCCGTGATGTACTGGCTCGGACTCGACACAGGCACCGGCGGGACGCGCGCATTCCTCATCGATCGTGCCGGAAAGGAAGTCGCCGCCGTTACCGCGCCGCACGAGGAAATCCGCATGGAGCGCCCGCTCTGGGCCGAGCAGCGTCCGGAGGATTGGAGCGACGCCGCGATTCTAGCCATTCGTGGCGTCCTCACCGAAGCCCGCGTCAACGGACGCGACATCCGCGGCATCGGTCTGTCGGGCCAGATGCACGGTCTGGTCGCGCTGGATCGCGCCGGGGCTGTGATCCGTCCGTCGCTCATCTGGTGCGATCAGCGCAGCCAGCCGCAGGTGGACTTCATCAACAAGAAGATTGGCGCGGAGAAGGTCCTCGAATACACCGCGAATCCGGTTCTCACGGGGTTCACATTGCCGAAGCTGCTGTGGCTTCGCGACCGCGAGCCGCGCCACTTCGAGCGCGTACGGAAGGTGCTGCTTCCGAAGGATTACGTGCGGTTTCGGCTGACCGGTGAATATGCGACAGATGTTTCGGACGCCTCCGGGACCGGCCTTTTCGATGTGGTGCGGCGCCGGTGGTCGTGCGAAATGGCGGACGCACTGGGTCTCGATCGCGAGATACTGCCCCGCGCGTACGAGTCCGCGGATGTGACGGGCGTGATTTCGCGGCAGGCGGCGGACGCGACGGGATTGGCCGCGGGAACGCCTGTGGTGGGAGGCGGCGGCGATCAGGCGGCGGGCGCTGTGGGAAACGGCATCGTCGAAGCCGGCGTTGTCTCGTGCACGCTCGGGACGTCTGGCGTTGTGTTCGCTCACACCGATCGTCCGGAGTACGACCCACTTGGCCGCGTGCATACGTTTTGCCATGCGGTAAAAGGCAAGTGGCACGTAATGGGCGTCACGCAGGGCGCAGGACTGAGCCTCGAATGGCTGCGCAATCAACTCGCGCCCGGCGAGCCTTACGACGCGCTGACAGCGGAAGCGGCGACAGCGCAAGCCGGATCGCAGGGACTCTTCTGGCTGCCCTACCTGATGGGGGAGCGCACTCCGCATCTTGATGCCCAGGCACGCGGCGGCTGGATCGGCCTCACCGCCAAACACACGCGCGCGGACCTTATCCGCGCCGTAATCGAAGGCGTTTCCTGGAGCCAGAAGGACTGCCTCGAAATCATCGAAGGGCTCGGGGTGCCGGTATCGAAAGTGCGCGCTTCGGGAGGAGGCGCGCGCAGTCCCTTCTGGCGGCAGATCCTCGCGGATGTGTTCGCGAAGAGAGTGGCCAGTCTGGCAAGTCAGGAAGGCTCGGCGTATGGAGCGGCTCTGCTCGCAATGGTCGGCACGGGAGAATTCTCATCCGTACCCGAGGCGTGCCGGGCGACGATCGCCGAGACGGAATCTCTCGAACCGCGGTCAGCCGAGTCGAAGACGTACGCAGCTGGTTACGAGATCTGGCGATCGCTCTACCCGGCGCTGAAACCCGCATTCACGCAAATTGCGCGGCTGCTGGAAATAACCTCGCCCTAAACCGTCGCGCGCATCCGTTCGCGATTCGCCCATTCCCACGCCGTCTTCACGATGGTGTGAAGATCCGAGTACTCCGGCTTCCACCCCAGTTCGGCCTGCAAACGGGTTGAATCCGCGACGAGCTCGGGCGGGTCTCCTTCACGGCGTGGCCCCATCACATATGGGACCGTCTTCCCCGTCACCTGCTCGACCGCGCCCAGCACTTCTCTCACCGAGTAGCCTGCGCCGGTCCCAACGTTGTATTTCTTCGAAGCGCCGCCCTCGAAGAGGGCTTCCAGGGCGGCGATGTGTGCCTGCGCGAGGTCCGTCACGTGGATGTAGTCGCGGATGCAGGTGCCGTCCGGGGTCGCATAGTCGTCACCGAAAAGAGTTACCGGCTTGCCGGTCTGGATGGCGCGGAAGAGAAGAGGGATCAGGTGGGTTTCGGGTTCGTGGTCCTCTCCGGCGCGGCATTGGGGATCGGCGCCCGAGGCATTGAAGTACCGAAGGCATACGCTCCGAATGCCGTGGATGCGATCGAACCAATCGAGCATCGTCTCGACCATGACTTTGGATTCGCCGTAGGCATTCACGGGCGCGCGCGGCTCGGTTTCCGGAATGGGGATTTGGGCGGGCATGCCGTAAACCGCGGCAGTCGACGAGAAAACGATATTCCGGATGCCGGCCTTCAGCATCGCCGTGAGGAGCGAGAGCGATCCAGCGGTGTTGTTGTGGAAGTAGATTTCGGGGACCTGCATCGATTCCCCGACGGCCATGAAAGCGGCGAAATGAATGACCGCGTCGCAGGGCTTCTCCCGCATCACGCCCAGAACGCCATCGGTGTCGAGCAGATCGACGACGCGCAGGCGCTCTGGATCGACCACGTCGCGATGACCGCGTAAGAGGTTGTCCACAACGACGACATCATAGCCGGCGTCCAGCAATCGCACGACAGTGTTGGAGCCGATGTAGCCGGCGCCGCCGGTCACAAGAATTCTTTTCGAAGGCACATCCGATTGTAAACAGTCAGGGTTGCCCGGCGCCCGGCGGCGCCTTGCGCCGGACATAGATGACTGACCCCGTTGTACGGGCGGTCTCGCGATAGCCCTCAAGCCAGGGGCGCAGTTCGGAATAGCGGTCCATCGACAAGGCCGGGTTGTACAGGCTCAGCCCGTCGATTACGACGTCAGGCTGGGAGCGCGCCAGCTCCTTACGTGCCTCGCGCGTGCCCGCTGTCAGCACCACGGTGGACTGCGTGAGATGCCGGTCGGCGGGAACTCCGGTCATTGCCTGGCAGTCGAGGAATCGGGTAGCGGGGCGCAGGCCGGTGTAGACGTAATCTTCCGGACGGTATCCCCACACGTAGAGCGTGCCGTGCGGGGGCGCGTTGGCGGCGGCGATGCGGGATGCTGTGCGGCTGTCGCGATCCATCGCGAGATCGTTCGAACTCGCCAGCGTGGCGTAACGCGGACCGAAGCGGACAAGCGGCACCGCCATCGTCAGCACCGCGATCGCGAGCACCCCGCGGTTTCGCAGCAGCGTGAGCCCGCGAGCGCCCACGATCGTGAGAGGCGCGAGCAGCAGGAAATAGTAGCGCGGAAAGAATCGCCAACCCAGTACGACGCCCGCCATCGCGAGGGCGATCCACAGGAGAAAACGCCATCGTTGCTTTTGTTCTCGCACAATCACGAAGATGGCGCCGATCGCGAGCACGGCGTGAAAGCCGAGCCAGTTGGCGGTCCGCACTACGCCGTTCCAGGCCGGATCCGATACGACGGGGCTTCCGGCATATTGCGCCGGCCAGCGCCAGACCTGATCGATGTACGGGCCGAGCGCGCCGGTCCCGGCGAGATAGCCCAGGGCGGCGATGTTCGGAAGCACGAATCCGGCCAGCAGCGGCAGCATATTCGGCCAGGCGAACACCGCGCACGCGGCCAGCACGAGAGCGCCTTTGGCATTCACGAGAAAACCGATGCCCGCCGCAATTCCGGCGAGGAAGTACTGCTTCTTCGTTGCAAGCCAGATGGCGGCGAGATGCGGTACAAGCAACAACAGGTCCGCCGCCAATGGAATTACAGCTGAGAGCGTGTCGAAGGTCAGGAAGAATCCGGTGAGTGCAGCGGCGATGTAGCCTTCGCGCCCGGACCACAGTTGCCGCGCCAGCGCGCCCGCCAGCAGGCAGGCGAGGAAGGCGTAGACCGTGCCCGCGATGCGCAGAACGGCTCCGGTCCTGACGCCCCACAGCAGATAAACGGCGGGCACCAGGGGCGGCTTGTCGAACCAGACGTCCCGATAGAGAGTCGCGCCGTGAAGCATGCGCAGGGAGGCCGCGATCGGCAGGTCCTCCTCACCCCATAAGACACCTGAGTGGAACAGATGCGCGGCCAGCAGAAGGCCGAACAATCCGGCGAAAAACAGAATTCTACGCAGAATGTTTTAGTATGGAACAAGCGCAGGCGAATAAAAGACGAATCCATCCGGGGAGCGCCGGATGATCAGCCATGGACATATCGGACCAGCTGGCCCATCTTCGCCGAACCATTGCCGGTATCGACCGGAAATATGCCGGCTTGCCGTCGCCCCCACGCCGGCCCGCGCCGGCGGCAACTCCGCCAGGTGGATTTGTGGAAGAGCTTCTCTCGGGCGAGGTGGTCGAGACTGAGCGGGGCCGGCACTTCGAAACGGAAAAACTCTATCCGCGATACCAGCGCTACGGCAGCTACGACATCTCCGATCTGATCGAACTGCCGCACGATTTTCTCGCCGGGCTTTCCGGCAGCGCCATTCCGCGCGCGCACCCAACGACGTGGGCCTTCCTCGACACCGAGACGACGGGCCTCGCGGGCGGCTCCGGCACATGCGCGTTTCTGATCGGTGTGGGGAGCATCGACGGCGAAGGCTTTCGCGTCCGCCAGTTTTTCATGCGGGATTTCAACGAGGAAGCGTCGGTGCTGGATTCGCTTTCGGCGTATCTCGCCCGCTTCGACGTGCTGATCACATACAACGGCAAGACCTTTGATCAACCGTTGCTCGAAACGCGCTACACGATGTCGCGCGCGCGCCATCCTTTTGCGCGGATGGAGCATCTCGATCTGCTGCACGGCGCACGGCGCCTGTTCAAGCTGCGCCTCGAAAACTGCCGGCTGGTGAATCTCGAATATCAGATCCTCGGCCTCGAGCGCGATGCCGATGTGCCGGGAGACCTGATCCCTTACTACTATTTCGAATACCTGCGGACGCGGCACGCCTTCCGGCTCATCCCGATCTTCCATCACAACGTGCTGGATATCGTGTCGCTCGCGTGCCTGACGGGATTGATTCCGGCGGCTTTCAACGATCCGGAGAATATCCAGACGAGGCACGGGGCAGACTTACTGGGTCTGGCGCGCTGGCTGAAAGTCTCCGGACGTTTCGAGGAAGCATATCGCCTGATGCGCCGCGCCATCGATATTGGGTTGCCCGATCAGCACCTTTTCCGCGCCCTCTTTGAAACAGCGAACCTCGAAAAGAAGCTGGGACGGGATGACGCGGCCGTCGCGACGTTTACGGATCTGTCGCTCTCACCGAATCCGTACCGGCAGCGGGCGTGGGAGGAACTGGCGAAATATTACGAGCACCGCGAGAAGAATTATGCGATGGCGCTCGAATGCACACGCACCGCGCGCGAGATAGGGGATTCCGAATCGCTGGCGGGGCGGCAGCGGCGTCTCGAGATGCGATGGCTGCGTGAGACGCGGCAGTCGAAGCTGCCGGGGAGAAGCCGGCAGAAGTTGAGGCGATCGGGCGCTTAGACAGAATCCGGAAAAAGCTAAAGATCGCTTGCTGACGCGGCGCGGAAACAGCGCTCAGGCTGTCGTGTTAAGCCTGCGGGTGGCGGCGCTGGCGGCGGATGACCCAGAGAGCGGGACCGGCCAGCAGGAACCACGAAGCCGGCTCCGGCGCGGACGCGATATGGAGTTCGCCGATGGCGAGAACGCCGGAGGGGCTTTCCAACCCGTTGATCTCCGGAAGCTGCTCGCGAGAAAGTGCATAGTTCGTGAAATACGCGCCCTGATTGCCGCACGGCCCGCCTGTGTCGAATGAGAACGTGCAGAGCGCTCCGCCGGAATAACCAACGAGGCTCGTCTGGCCCGGCAAATAAATATCCAATTGAAGATTTGCGTCGGGAAGACTCGTGGCGCCGAAGTCGACGGACTCCCAAAGATTATTACCGCCAAGGTCGACGAACGCGCCTCCGAATTCGAATGAATCGAAATCGTAAGACGTGGAGCCCTGCGCGCTGGATAATCCCTGAAACGTCTGCTGGACTGACGGAGTCACGAAGAGATGGCCGCCGGTAACAGAGCCGAGACCGGTATCGATCGTGAGCGTTCCGGAAAGCGTGCTGCCATCGCCGAATGTCCCGGTGGCGTTGAATGTTTGCGGGTTAGAGTTGCCGCCAACAGTATTTCCGTTAACCTGGGCTGGCGCGGCGCCAGCCACCGTTCCTCCGATCAAAATCGCCGCAAACAGAACTCCTCCGAGTCTCATGCTTGCCTCCTTTTCGTGCGTTCCGTATTTTTTCTTACGACTTGGTTAGTGTATCAAAGTCCGACGGGTGAATAGAGACCGTTGATAGGTGGTGAGTACCGTAACCCAAAACCCCAGACGTCGGCACGACGCCGGCGCGGCGGGCGAGATCGCCAGGCGAGAGCGCCCGCGACACAGGCTTTCGGCCCGAGCGGGAACGCTATAAACTGAAGTTTCCTCGTGAATGCCGTCGAGTTCGAGTGCGTTTCCAAGACCTACGCCATCTATGACAAACCCGGCGATCGCCTCCGGGAACTCCTCACATTTGGACGCCGCTCCTTCCACCGCGACTTTCAGGCGCTCGGGGATCTGAGTTTCTCAATCCGGCGGGGTGAAGTCTTTTGCATCGTCGGCGAAAACGGCTCGGGCAAGAGCACGGCGCTTCAGATCATCGCCGGCATCGCGCAACCGTCGTCCGGTTCGGTCACGGTCAACGGACGCGTGGCGGCACTGCTCGAACTGGGCGCGGGATTCAACGCGGAATTCACCGGCCGCGATAATGTTTACCTGAACGCTTCCATCCTCGGCCTTTCGCGGCGTGAAATCGACCGGCGCTACCGCGAGATCGAGGACTTCGCCGAGATCGGCGACTTCATCGGCCAGCCCGTGAAGACTTATTCGAGCGGCATGGTCGTGCGGCTGGCCTTTGCGGTCGCGGTGGCGGTCGAGCCGGAGATCCTGCTGGTGGATGAGGCGCTGGCCGTGGGTGACGCCTACTTTCGGCACCGTTGCATGCGCAGAGTGCACGAGCTCAGAGCGCGCGGCGTGACCATTGTGTTCGTATCCCACGCCGCCGCCGACGTGAAGGCGATCGGGGACCGCGTGTTGTGGCTCGAACACGGGCGCGCCATCGCGATCGGCGAGACCGATGCCGTGCTGCCGCGATATCTTGCCACCATGACGGCGCGAGAGAGGGCGCGCGAGAATGCGACGGCCTTGCCCGCCGCGGAAAGGCAGATTGCCGATTCCATACCAAATGTCGACGCTCGCCATGGAGATGGCGGCGCCGAAATCCTCGGCATCGCAGTGCTGAACGAATACGGCGAGGCGGTCCATCTGATGCTTCCGCAAAGCCGCATTCTCGTACGCATCACGTTCCGGGCAAATCGGGATCTCGCGCGTCCGGCCGCCGGCTTCGTTCTGCGGAACCATCTCGGTCTCGAATTCTCCGCGACGGACACCGGGAGGGAAGGCCACAGCCTGCCGCCGGCCGGGCGCGGGTCTGTATACACGGTCGATTTTCAGATCGATATCGGCGAGTTCTATCCCGGCTCATTTTCCTTTTCCCCGTTCGTGTTGGAAGGAGGCGCGGTGGCCGAGTGGATCGACAACGCCATTACGGTCCAGATGGCGCGTGGCGAAGGACCGATCTACGGCTACGTCCATGCTCCGTGCAGAGTGGAATTTCACGGACAGGCGCGCCGCGCGGAACAATCACGGCTGGAGTCTTCGCTTGCTTGAATTCACCGGCGAGCGCGTGGTGCCCGGGCTCGTCGATCCAAATCTGTTCAACGAACATCTGGCGAGATACCGGTTCGCGGCGCATTTTGCCGGGAAGATGACGAGCCCGCGGATTCTCGACGCGGGCTGCGGTTCAGGATATGGGGCGGCCGAATTCCCGCGCCGTGCGGCGGTGGTCGCGATGGACATTTCAGCCGATGCGGTGGCGCACGCCCGTGGGGCTTTCGCAGGGCCATGCGTGGAGTTCCTGCGGGGCGCGTGCGAGACCCTGCCTTTCGCCGATGGGACTTTCGATCTCATCGCCGCCTTTGAAGTGATCGAACATCTGGAACACTGGCGAAGCCTGCTGACGGAGGCGCGCCGCGTACTGCGCAATGCCGGCACGCTGCTGGTATCGACGCCCAATAAGGCCTGGTACGGGGAATCGCGCGCGGAGGCGGGGGCGAATCCTTATCACGTGCACGAGTTCGAGTACGGGGAATTCGAGGCCGCCCTGCGCGAGGTGTTTCCGCACGTCCGGCTCTGGTGCCAGAATCATTCGGAAACCATCACGTTCGTGCCTGCGCGGGATTCCCGCGGGAGCTTCGAAGCGCCGGCAGCGCTCGCGCCGGAGGAGTCGCATTTCTTCGTCGCCGCCTGCAGCGCCTCGCCCATCGCGGAGACGGGGGCCTTCGCATGGCTCGCGTCATCCGGCAACGTGCTGCGCGAGCGCCAGCGCCACATCGCGCTGCTCGAGAAAGAACTGGCACAAAATCAAGCCTGGCTGGCGGAGACCGGCGACTCGCTGGCGCTACTGCAGAAGTCCCATGAAGGAGCGCTGGCGGAGCTTGAAAAAAGCAACCTCTGGGCCGGGGAACTGAATGGCGAGATGGAGCGGGCGCGCGGCGTAATCGCCGGCCTGCATCAGGAGATCGAAGGCCTTCATAGCGGATATCAGGGCCAGATCGCGCGGCTCGATGCGGAAGCCGCGACGCGTCTCGCATGGCTCGCCGACCTCGAAGCACAACTGGAGCGCGGACGCAACGAGATTGCGCGGCTGAACGTGGAAAACGATCAGAAAGAGCAGACCATAGTCGAGCGCACGGAATGGGCGCAAGCGCTCGATCGCGAGCTCGCCGGCGCGCGCGCTGAACTGGACGCGATCGGGCGCGCGACACTGGTGCGTCTGGGGCGAAGGCTGAATGTCGTCCCTGGGCGAGCCGCCGGCAATTCGGAATGAGGGCGTCGCTTTTTCGTTTCCTGAAGGCGCTGCCGCTGCTGATTCTCGCGCCGGTATTGCTCGCGCTGAGCGCGATATCGCTGGCGGCCGCCGATCTTGCGTGGATGCTCTTCGGCCGCCGCCGCAAGCTGGATAATCGGCAAGCCGCCCCGGCCGCGGCATCGCTCGTGATCCCCAACTGGAACGGCAAAGATTTGCTGCAGCGCTTCGTGCCGTCGTGGCTTGCCGCCATCGAAGGACATCCGGGCAGCGAGGTGGTCGTAGTCGATAACGGCTCCGGCGACGGCAGCGCCGAGTGGCTGCAGGCGAACTATCCGGAAGTGCGGCTCGTCGCGCTCGAGGAGAATCTGGGGTTCGGCGGCGGGTCGAACGCCGGCTTTCGCGCCGCGAGAAACGATATCGTCGTGCTGCTGAACAGCGACATGCGCGTGGAGCCGGACTTCCTCGCGCCCTTGCTCGCCGGCTTCACGGATGACAGCGTCTTCGCCGTCTCGTGTCAGATTTTTCTCGGCGATCCGACAAAGCGCCGCGAGGAAACGGGGCTGACCCAGGGATGGTGGAGCGACGGCGGGCTGCGCGTGAGCCATCGTGAAGACGCGGCGGTCGATCGCCTGTTTCCGTGTTTCTACGGAGGCGGCGGATCGTGCGCGTTCGATCGCCGGAAATTCTTCGAGCTGGGCGGCTTCGACCATCTCCTCGCCCCGTTTTATCTCGAAGACACCGATCTCGGATTCCTCGCATGGAAGCGCGGCTGGAGAGTGCTCTACCAGCCCGCGAGCGTAGTGCACCATGAGCATCGCGGCACCATCGGCAGGCGCTTCACTCCGGGCTATATCGAAGCCATCCTGCAAAAGAATTTCGTCCTCTTCTGCTGGAAAAACATTCATGCCTGGCGGCGGCTCGCCGAACACTTCTTCTTCGCGATGGCGGGCGCGGTAATCACGGCGTGGTCGGGAAACTCGCCGACACGCACCAGCGCGGGCGGCATTGCGCGGGCTTTCGTTCAGCTCCCACGCGCGCTCGGCTCCCGGTGGAAGGCGCGGACTCTGGCGGTCGTAGATGACGCCGAAGCTTTCCGGCGGAGCCAGCCCGTTTACTTTCGCGACCGCTTCGGGAAACTGGAGCCGCAACCGGCGCGCCCCCGCGTGCTCTTCGTCTCGCCGTATTCGATCTATCCGCCTGTCCACGGCGGCGCGATCTTCATGTTCGCGACGATTCGCGAACTGGCGCGGCAGTGCGAAGTCCACGCCATTGTGATGCTGGATTACGCGCATGAGCGCGCGGCGAACGAAGAGCTGTTGAGCTGGTGCAGGACGGTCGAGTTCCACGTGCGCAGCGCCGATCGCGACCCGCACCTCGCCTCGATCACGCCGCACGCGGTCCATGAGTTCCACAAGCCCGAGATCGAATGGCTGATCCAGCGGCAAACGCTGATCGAGGAGATCGACGTCATCCAGCTCGAATATACGGCGCTCGGGCAATACGCGAGGAAGTTCGATCGCCTGGTCTGCGCGCTGTTCGAGCATGACGTTTACTTCCAGGCGATCGCGCGGTCGCTCGCGTTCATGCGCAGCCCGCTCGAACGGTTAAAGGCGCGCTTCGAATACCTGCGGGCGATCCGCTACGAACTGCGACTGCTGCCGGATTGCGACCACATTCAGGTGTGCACCGAGGAAAACAAACGCTATCTCGAAGGCTTCCTGCCCTCGCTCGGGCGGCGCATCAGCGCGGGCATGCGGGCGGGAATCGATACCGGCGCCTACTCCTTTCCCGGCGGCCCGCGCCATCGGCACACGATGTTGTTTCTCGGAAGCTTCCGGCATATGCCCAATCAGGTGGCGCTCGAATGGTTCGCGCGGCTGGTGCTGCCTTTGATCGTGGAAAAGCTTCCGGGGGCAAAGCTGCTGGTCGCCGGGTCAGATCCGCCGCCGCGGTACACGTTTTCGGATCCGGCCAATGCGATCGAGTGGCTCGGCTTCGTGGAAGATATCCGGCCGCTCTTCGCTTCGTGCGCCTTGTTTGTGTGCCCGATTCGCAGCGGCTCGGGTGTGCGGGTCAAGCTGCTGGAGGCGTTCGCGAGCGGGATTCCGGTGGTTTCGACGGCAATCGGCGCGGAAGGACTGGCGCGCGTGGATGGTGAGTTCTGCGCTCTCGCCGACGAGCCAGCCGCTTTCGCGGCGAAGACGATCGAACTGCTCGAGGATTGTCACGCCGCGCGCGAGATGGCGGCGCGCGCCCGCCGCGAAGTGGAAGCCAACTGGGACATGGCGGTCGTGACAGAGCGCCTTGTCGGGAAGTACCGCGAACTGCTGGACGTCAAGAGGAAGGGGAGTCTTACGCAATGATTGGTCTGCTTCGATGGTGTGCGCGCCTCGGTGGGGTCGGGGCGCTCGTGGTTGGGTTGATGCTCGGGCGCTTTCCGCTGTTTCACCTGCATATGACGCTGGGCGGCCTTGTGGCGCTCGCGCTTCTGATTCTGGCGTTCGCGGCGCTGGGGGCGAAGGTGCGGGCGCCGGTCGCAGTCGTCGCGATTGTGTGGGCGATCGTGTTGGTGTATGTCGGGATGATGCAGAACCGCTGGATGCCGGGCAGTAGCCACTGGGTGATTGAAGCGGTGCACGTGTTGATCGGCATCGGCGGCGTTGGGCTTGCGGAGATGCTGGCGGGGGCGGTTACGCGGCGCAGCTGAAAGCTTCAGGTCGT
>DASZLP010000204.1:0-41217 GCA_035552355.1 Bryobacteraceae bacterium
TTGCTAAACCGTCGTAGGGTCTCAAGCTCTACCGGGGGTTCGAATCCCCCCCTCTCCGCCATAACAGAATCAGATAGTTACAGAGAGAAGATTGCTCCATCGGGCAATTTCGAAACGCGAACCCTCTCCACCATAAATTGCCCGACGAACTCTCCCGAATTTGCGAAACAACGGAAACGGATCTTTAGATGGGCCGCGATCGCGATGGCCTGACGAAGCTTGCCGATTCTACTGGCACACATCCTGTATCGTCAGCATTTGATCCTCGCGGATCGGGTTGAGTACGGCCGAAGCAGCGTACCAGCATCGCGCTGCGAATCCAACAATTCAAACGAGGATGAGGTTTTCAGGAAACACCGTCCAGCCTCTCGGTTGCAGAAACCGGATGAACAACGGTTGTGGCATCGGCGCTTGATTTCCGGCCGTGTCGACCTGGATCGCGGGCTCTCTCAAGCGAGGCTCATCTCCGAACGACGTCAGTTTCCCGAAAGCGATCGGGATAGAAAGCCCCCGGCCTGGAACGGGGGCTCTTCCTTATACAGCAGGAGTCAGCTTACCTGCTGACCTGGATACTGCTCCCGACTCCGCCGCCACGACCGGGACGAGCGCCGCCACCGTTAGAGACAAGCTTTACCCAAAGTGTGCCTTCTCCGCGGTAGTACGAGGTGCTGGTGGCGCTGCGCAGTTCATCCATACTGGTTTGTGCCGTGCCCGTAGCTGCGCTGGAGTATCCCGGTAATTCGAACATAACCCATGAGCCGCTGTCCAGCTCCCTCAGGCTAATGGTCAGGGACCGCGCTTCGCTTTCCGCCCGGATCTCGGTACCGGCGAGTACCGTGGTATCCCCGTTGACGGTAAATTTCCTGCCATTGCGGCTGAGAACGACCGGTGGTGGTGCAGGGCCTCTACCGAAACCGCCCCTACCGCCAGGTCCGCCACGACCGCCAGCAGCGGCAGGACCGCCAAGAGCAGCAGGCGCGCCGGTAGCGCCAGCTCCGCCTCTGGCGCCATCTCCCCCACCGCCGGCGCCAATCTGCATGCGCCCCATATCGCCCTTACACACGGCAGCGTTCCAGTCCGGCTTGATTTGACAGTGTTGGGGATCGTCCGCGATCCCGTTGTCAATCACAATGTAGGAATCGCGGACGCCGCCGACCGACCCGTCGATATCGTGGAACACCGCGCCATTCCAGCCTGAAAAACGTCCGAATTCACCGGAGAAGGACCAGCGGCGATCCTGCTGCGGTGGGAAATACACCGGCTTGGCATTTTCGAATTTCAGGCCTTCGACATCGTTGTTGGTGCTGATTGGAAAGCTGGTGTACAGCAGGTAAGAGATGGCTCCGGTTTTGCGAGTGGCATTGTCCACAAAATTGACGAACCTGGTATTGATCACATGGTGCGTGAAGTCGTAGTATTCGAAGCCGCGGATCGGGTAATCGGCGTCCTTGCGAGGCATAGTTCGACCATACGCGATTTCCGCTTCGGTTTTGGGGGTGCCTTTATTGTCGGTTTCGCCCACGAACAGGGAGTCCTCGACTCTCGAGGTAAAGTCGCCGTGGTACGGGGCCACACCAGGGTACGCATGTGTGTAGCCGATACCGCTGTCGGCCAGTTTCAGGCCCTTGAACACATGATTCTCGCCACGGGCCCAGATGGCAGCGCCACTGTTCTTGTAGCTGGTGAAGTCTTTGATCACCGTTTCCAGCCTCGCGCTGTTGGTGTCGCTGGGATCCGCATAGGGCAGATGCGTGTTCCCGCCAAGGTTGAATTTACCCTGTGCATTGGTTCCGCGATCAAACATCAGACCGTCGACGTCGGAGTGGGAGACGTTGCCGGAAAACTCCTTCAGCTGCATACGACGCGGCCAGGTCGCCTTACTGACCTCTGTGCCTTCAAACTTACCCGTTGGGTGTTCTGGCAAAGCGATCCAGAAGCCTGTTCCCTCAGAACCTGCGGACACATTCCCGCGGTAAGTATTATCGGGGTTCGTGATCCAGAAGGTGGACGCCGTGTTGTCGGAAGGAATCAACTGGTCGGTGGCATTTTGACCGGCCCCTGAGCCGTTAAGGGCGTTTGTCGAATTACACTCTCTGGTGGGATTGCACCTCGTCAGGATACCCAGGTTTCGAACATACTGATTCCCGTGTTCCACGCCATCTTCGAGGAAGTAGCAGTGACCGACGTTGTTGAACGCCACATTGTTCTCAACCCGCACATTGTTCGTGCCATGTACCGTCACACAGCGGCTCCAGGTGTCGTGAATCGCGGAGTTCTCGATGTATTGCCCCTGCGTATCGCCGACCAGATGCCAATGGATCGGATACCTCGCAAGGTTCTCGTGCTGCCCCATTCGAAAGAACTCGACACCGGAGACCTGCATTTTTGACCCGGCCATCGCCATCACATGCCCGCCACTGAATGAGGTTTCCGCGTCGGCTGAAGCCTGGATACGGATATTGCGTGTGAGCATGCCGACTTCACCACGCTCGTCCACGCCGAAGGTGACCTGGCCGTAGTGCATATATTGAAGTTTCTGGTCCAGCGTGATCACTTTTCCAGAGACGCTGGAGATGGTTCGTCGCTCTGCCTGGTGCGGATCGAAATCCGTTGACGCGAGTACGATCTGGTCACCTTTTTTCCAGTCACCGGCATTCAGGACTTCGACGGTGTTGCTGCCCGCGGCGGCTGTTTTTGCCAGCCTGGTCCAGGAGTCTTTCCGGTTACCGTGCAGGCTCAGGGTTCCACCCATGAGCATGATCCCGCGGTCACCCATTGCTTCAATGTCTTCACCCGGGACGTCATTGGTCAGCGTAATTGTCGCATTGCGCGTGTGTGGGCGGGCTTCACTGCCAATCTCCAGCTCCCCGTGCACCATGATCCACTCGGTGGTCAGTTCAAGATCTTTATTATCTGCGAAGCTCAGTTTGCCGTTGATCTTTAAACCGTCGAGCGGCGGCGGACTGACATCGAGGACAACGTCCATGTCCTTCTCAATGGTGACAACGTCGTCTTTGCCTGGCACCTTCTTGTCAGGCCAGGTGGCTGCATCAGACCAGCGTTTCCCGCTGGCCGTCGAAGAAGTTCTTTGCTGAGCCTTAAGGACGGCATATCCGCTGAGGACTAAAAAGGCTGGAAACAGCAACGAAAGGAACAAGCGATAATGTTTTCGCATCGTTAAACCTCCGTGATCGAGAAATCCATTCCCGTGTTTGCGAAACAACGAATCGAGTGATTGTTTAAGGCCGAGCCTATACCATGCAACAACTGAAAAACTGACGACGGGACTTTCATAATTATGCTACTTTCTCCTGCGAGATTTCAGTCTCGATTTTGCGTCGGAGAATCGTGGGCAGCGCCCACAGGTCACGATGGCCGGAGATTTTCGGAAACGGTTTTCGGTGACTAACAAGGCCGAGCCAACCCAACGCTCGACCATTCCCTGATCACGCCAATACTTCACATTGGCGGTCCGGCGCGCCACACCGCTCTGCGGGCTCTCGATCAGGTTGGTCATCGCCCGGCATTTGTACAGCGAGGGCGGCAGCTTGAGCCGCTGTAGGTGAGCATTTCCGCCATTCCCTCCCGCAAGCTGCGTGCGGCCGATTCATAATCGCGCTCCAGAAAGCGAGCCAGTCGTTCCAAACGCCAGGCAGCCCGCATCAGATTCAATGTCTGCGCCTGTTGCTCCCCGCGGCGGCGTTTTCCGTCGCGCCGGCTTCCAGGCCCGGAATGTGCTTCCGGCCTTCGCGATCCACACCTGCCGTACGGATGATGTGATGCGCTCCGAAACGTTGACCATCGATGTAAATCACTATCCGACAATTGAGCCAGTCCACGATATCAGGTTCTGATGCCCGGCGGGCAATAAACCACCCGAGTAGTCATCGGGTGATATCGGACGATGTGCCATGACCCACATTGCCATTCAGGAAAAGCGCAAGGGCAAGGTCGTCGACTGGATGGAATGCGTCAGCGACGAGCAATACCGCAGGTAACAGGCCCCCGCTCGGTGAACCGCGACCGTCAGGGAGCGGCAACGAAGGGGTCCGCACACTTGCCTGCCGGTCCCTGACGGTCGCGGTTCAAACGGTCCGCCGCCGGTAAAGGAACGGCCGAAACAGCTCACTGGTTATCGCTGCGCGGGCGGATCACGGCCGCGAGATGCGTGCAGGTAAAGCGCAGGCTTTCGAGCGCCGCGGCGGCAATCCACGAATGCCGCGCGACCGCGCGTGACAGCGGCGGAGCCAGCGTCGTATTCACAAACGTCATCGAGCACGCCGGAAACAGATCGCGGATATCGTCACGGCCGAGGCCGCGTACGGCCGCACGCGCGGGGTTCCGGTAGCGGCAGTCATACCAGAGGATTCGTCCGCCGGGCCGCAGCACCCGCCGCATTTCCAAAGCAACAGCCGACCGAACTTCGGCGTCGAGAATCGAGCTGAACATGGTGAATTGGGTCACCAGATCGAATGAGCGGTCCGGCCACGGCAGTTCGGTGGCGTCGCCGCAGCGAAGGTCCACGCCGGGCAGGCGTTGCCGCGCGTATGCGATGCGGTCCTCAATCAGGTCGATGCCATGAAGGTTGGCCGCCGCGGCGCCCCATTGCAGAAATTCGAGCAGCCAGTGGCTGTTGCCGCATCCGATATCGGCGATCGATGCCGCCGAAAGTGGAAACGCGCCGCTGTCGCGCAGCAGACGCGCGCAGACACGCGCGGTGGCTGCCTGCCAGTATTGAATTTCCTCGCGATCCCAGTCGTAACGGCCCGGCGGAAGGGTCTCGGCGCGCGACCGGTATTCCTCGCGAATTCGCTCGACTTCAAGTGCGGAATGCGTGTGGGACCGGCCCCCTTCGCGGCAGCCACCAGTATACGAGTCCGGCGCAAAACCCGGTGGCGTAAGCGGCCTGGTAGACGGCGAACGTGAGCGGCAGGGCGGGGAGCAGGTCCCAGCCTTCACGGCTGGCCGCGCGGATGCTCGCATATACGCTCAGTACCGCATAGAGGATGGCGAGCAATGCCAGAGACATCAAAGCCGGGCGGCGGACGACGCCGGAGAGAATCATCGCCAGCAGCGCGAGTCCAATCAGTACCGCGGCGGCGGGAACGAAGTGCCGGAGTGACCCCTCGCCCGGATGTTTCCGCAGAACGGCGACGCGCCAGAAACCGAACTGCAGGTACTGACGCCACAATCCACCGAGTGACGAACGTGGGTAGTAATGGGACACGATCGAGGCATCCTGCCAGATTGTGCCGCCTCTCAGGCGCGCGCGGAGATTCAGCTCATCATCCTGATTGCGGACGAGGGTTTCATCGAATAATCCGATTGCCACGAGAAATTCGCGGGGCCAACAGCCGTAGGGAGCCGTGTCGGCCGGTCCTGAGTAGTTGTCGTCGCGGAAGCGCGCGCCGCCCGAAGCGAATGCCGAATGGAATCCGGCGTGGATGGCCCGCTGCCAGTACCCCGTCGCCCTCGACCGCTGCGGACCGCCCGCATTGCTCGCGCCGGTTTGCGTGAGCACCGCGATACATCGGGCGACGTACGCGGGTTCATAGAGCGTGTGGGCATCCATCCGAACGATGTACTCGCCCCGGGCCAGCCGGATCGCCTGGTTCAATCCCGTCGAGACGATCGCGCCGGGGTTGTCGATAATCCGGCACCACGGGTGTGAAGCGCTGAAGTCATCGAGGATAGCGCGGGTGCCGTCGGTGCTGCATCCGTCGGCGATGATGGCGTCGAGCGCGAGGCCGGTGCGGTCGAGATGCGCCAGGCTTTCGAGAAACTGCGCGATATGCGCGCGCTCGTTGCGGCACGCGCAGACGATGGTTACGGCGAAGGCCAATAACGAGGTTAGTATGGTCACAGTCCAAATGAATCGCTACGTGGCTCTGGCTCTGGCTCTGGCTTGTTTTGTTCTGATCGCCGGATGCGCCAAAAAGAAGCCGCGGGCGTCGATTCCGGTGCCTTCGGGACGGCCGGCGCGGACCTCGGCTCCTCAGGCGCCGACGCCTCCGCCCGGGAGTTCGGAGCGTGGGCTCGCGAGCTGGTACGGGCATCCTTATCACGGGCGACCGGCGGCCGACGGAGAAATCTACGATATGGAGACGCTCGTCGCGGCGCATCGCACGCTGCCTTTCCAGACGCGTGTGCGTGTGCGCAATCTGAGCAACGATAAGACGGTCGATGTGCGGATTATTGATCGCGGCCCATTCGTGGCGGGGCGCATCATCGATCTGTCGCGTGCGGCGGCGCAGCAGATCGAGTTGATCGGTCCGGGAGTGGGACAGGTTGAGGTCACGGTGTTGGGCGCGCCGGCGAATCCCGAGCCGGCGTTGTTCGCGGTGCAGGTCGGGGCGTTCCGCGAGAAAGCCAACGCCGATCGGGCTGAACTGAACATGGTCGCGGCTTATGGGACGGCGAAGGCGGTGCTGCGTCAGGGAGATCCGCCAATGTGGCGCATACTCGCCGGGCGGGAGCCGTCTGAAGACGCGGCCGAGGCGCTGGCGCAGAGAATCCGCGCGGAGCAGCGCGAGCCGCAGGCTTTCGTGGTGCGGCTGGACCCCTGACAGAATACTGAAAAGCGTTACTTGCCGCTGCCTCACGGTCGCGGTTCAGAGATAGCTGCTGATTCTAAGCAGTTTTTGAACCGCGCGCGTCAGCAAGCCTGAATGGTCCTTCGGGACATGAGAGGTAATGAAAATCTGCCGGGAATTGCCGATGAGTGGGAAGCATGCGCCCGCGCCTTCCGGATCGGTCGAAGCTCATTGTCGCGGCTGCGGTCTCGGCCTTTGTTGTCGCCGCCGGACTCATCTTCATCGACGGTCCGGCGCGCGCGGCAGGATTGCGCCTGGCGTGCCGTGCCGCCGTAGCCCTGTTCCGTCCCAAAAGCCTGGTGGCAAGGATCGGGGGCGACGAATTCACGATTATCCTGACGAACCTCGCCGGGCCCGACGAAGCATCCGCCGCGGCGGAGCGAGTGCTCGAAGCTTTCCGGACTTCATTTCGGATTGAAGGCCACGAGGTCTCGGTAGGGGCGAGCATCGGAATCAGCCGCTCTCCGCTCGACGGCAACGGCGCCAGCGCGCTGCTGCAGAGCGCCGACGCGGCCATGTACTGCGCCAAACGCAGCGGCAATAACCGCTATCAACTCTTCACCGCGCAGATGCGCCAGGAGGCGTACCAGCGCCTCGTGATGGAGATGTGCCTGCGGAATGCCCTGGAGCATCGTGAGATTTCACTCGTCTATCAGCCGCAGTATGAGCTGGCGACCGGCAAACTGGCGGGCTTCGAAGCTCTCTGCCGCTGGACAATCCGGCGTTGGGGCCTGTGTCGCCCGACCGGTTCATCCCCTTGCGGAAGAGACCGGCATGATCGTCGAAAATAGGGAAATACGTGCTGCGGAAGGCTTGTATGCAGGCGCTTACCTGGCAGACCCGCCACTCCGCGGTGCGTGTCGCCGTAAACGTTTCCGCCACTCAATTCGCGCGGCCCGACTTCGTCAACACCGTGATCGAAGCGCTGCAGGAGACGGGTCTGAAGCCCACGCTGCTGGAACTCGAGATGACCGAAAGCGGTGTGATTCAGGACCGCGAAGACGCCGTGCGCAAGATGCAGGATCTGCGGCGGCTTGGAATTCGTTGAGCTACATCCAATACCTGCCGGTGGAGTTCTGAAGATTGACCGGTCGTTTACGGCGAAGCTCGGGACGAGCCGGCGCGCGCTGTCGATGGTGCGGGCAATCATCGCCATGGCTCGCGCGCTGGGTCTGCGCGTGGTCACCGAGGACGTGGAGAAACCGGCACAGGTGGAAGTGCTGCGGGAATTGGGATGTGACGATGTACAGGGTTACTACTTCGAAAGCCGGAAGACGGCGAGGCGAGCGTCAATCGTGCCCTGGGCGCATTGACCCAGGCGATGGTCGAGATCGCGGATTTGGCCGGGGTTGCGTGATGTCTGCCCACGGGCGGCATTCAGCAATGGCCTCAAAACATTTTGTAAAGCTTGTCGATGTAAGCGCGGACGCGCTTGAGCAGGTCTTCGAGGTCGTCCATGTTCTTCGCCCGCAGCGCCTCTTCCGCCTGATCCATACCCGTCTGAATCAAAACCCTTTGGGCGAGAAGACCCGGATTCAGCGACTGGCCGCTCGCGCGGGCGCGCTTTTCCATGTCATTAACCGTGCTGATCGCCGCCGTCGCTTTAGCGGTCAGTTCGTCGAACTCGGCTTTCAACTGACGGTCCGGAGTGTCCGCCGCGATGGCGGCGCTCGATACCACCGCCATCGCCGCCGGGAGTGCCAACCACTTCACGGTGCTACCATACGCGCTGCGTAACCCTTCGCGTAAGAGGGCGAAAGAGGTTGACCGCCATACTGGCCGATCGTCACTTTGTCGCGAACGGTGCCTGCGATGAAATCCCCAACTTTGACGGTCTGTTTGTCCAGCACTTCCTTCGTATCAGGGTCGAGCACTTCTTTGATGATCTGATGAATTTCAAAGTGATCGCCCACATGCACGCCGTCGTTGCCACCGACCGAAAGGTAGATCGTGCAGCCATCGATCGTGGCCACGCGGCCTTCGATGGTACGCGACTTCGCGGCGATTGCCGGCACCCGCTGCTCGAGAATTGCGGCGATCTTGTCGACCGCATCCTGTGTGGCCTCGCCAATAATGGTCGATGCGAAGTTCGAGCTCGTCATGCTGGAACTCGCCGCTGCCGCCCCCCGCCAGGAGCCCGCCACCGCACCCCAGTCAGTGCTGGTGCGAGTGGATTCGCCGCGCGCTTCAGCGGTCTCGAGCACTTCGCCGGATTCGGCGTCCACAAGCCGGAGATTGATCGCCACTACCGCTTTGTCGGTGGTTTTCGAATCCGCAATGCGTCCCCCGATGCCTCCGAAGCCTGGGATCGCCCGCGCCACCGCGCCCGCGCCGTTCCGTTTTTTAGTGTCGTCGCGGCCGAAAATGACGATGTCTCCGAACAACATCGCGTCGGCTCCGGTGATGCCTCCAATTTTGGCTTTGGTGCCCTGTTTCACGCGGTTGGTGGCGCCGAAATCCTGCTCCTTCAGTACCGTGTTCAGCTTTTCGCGCTCGAGCAGCACCACGTTCTTCGACTGGCCCATTTTGACGGTCAGCATCGCGCGGATACCCTGGCCAATGTTGACATCGTTGCCGAACATGCCGCTGACCTGTGTACGCACCGCCGAATAATCGAACGCTTCCACTGCCAGGCGTCGCTTCGCGGCGCCGGAGACAGCGCTGACCGCCGCCGGCGTCGGGCAGTCAACCGCTGCTGCGGCAGGCGGGGCGGCAACCGGTGCGACTGCGGCCACGGTGGGCGGGGCTGCCACGGCGGCCCTGACTCCGCCCGCGGGCTGTGCGCCGGAATCGAGCATGACACCGATGATGTTGTCGGAGACGCCGGCTTTCTGCAGCTTGAGCATATCCTCGGTCGAAAGGTTCGCGGGCTTGTTCTGGCGCTGCAGCGTCTTAATGATCAGCGATTCCGACATTCCCCCCTTCACCAGTTGAATTACGGTGTCCACCGGCGAGGCTGCGGCGGCGGGAGCCGCGGGTTTGCGCGCTGGCGCGGGTGCGGTCTGCGCCACTGCGAACAGACCCGTAAGAATGGAAACAGCGATGATTTTGTGCAACGACACGTAATTTCACCTCTCTCGTCCAAGTCAACCGATTTTACGCACGGAACGGCAAAAAGCACCTGTGCAACATCGACGCTTCTGGCTGGCCCGCGAAAGACTTAATCCCGACCACACGTGCGGCTTGTTGTCGATACTTTGCATGCCGCTCCGGTAATTCATTCGCGTGGTCGAAGACGCACCATTCCGGCGGGCGTCCGGGCTCGATCCGCCGTGTCTTACAAACAGGCTTCTCATTTCTATTGCGCGGCGAAGCCGAAAGCGCTGAATCCGTGCTCTTTGGCCCGCGTAGCTTCTCATGATGCCATACTTATGGTGATTCAGATCACGAAAACTGCCAGACGATGATGAAAAACTTGTGGGATCGTTGCGGAACTCAACGCAAGATAAGTATTCAGGAATCGCAGCCCGCACCGGGGAAGGTGCGAGGGGTATTGATTACGACGATTTTTTCGCTGCCATCTTCTTTTCCATGGCAGCCATCAGGCGGGAGTGGACGTCATCCGGAATCGTGCAGGCAGACATGCCTTTGTAAACCTGAATCGTTTTCCGCGTCGTATCGGCGACTACCCAGCAATTGGGGCATTCCGCCAGGTGGCGCTCGAGTTTCCCGCGGAGTTCCAGTTTCGTCTTCTCGTCCAAATAGTCGCTGAGCTCCGCGAGGAACTCCTTACATGTAAGCAAAGGCGTCGTCTCCTTTGCGTTTGAAAAAACGCGTGAGTTTATCGCGAAGCTGCAGTCGGGCGCGCAGCAGGCGGCTCTTGACGGCCGGAACCGTCAGGTCGAGCGCTTCGGCGGTCTCCTCGGTGGAAAGCCCGTCCACGTCGCGAAGCGTGAAGACGGTGCGGTAAATCGGGGCCAGATCGTCGACGGCGGTCGACAAAATCCGGTGTAGCTCTTCCTGCGAATACTGCTGCTCGGGATCGGGGTCCCACGCGGCGATCTCGCGGACCACCGTGTCTTCGCCCGTGTCGATCTGTTCGTCGAGCGATACCGCCCGGTCGGTGCGGCGCTTGCGCAGTTTCATCAGCGCCTGGTTGACGGCAATACGCACGATCCACGTATAAAAGCGCGAATTGCCCTGAAACTGGTCGAGGTGTTCGTAAGCTTTGAGGAAGGCCTCCTGCAGGACATCCTCTGCATCTTCGCGGTTTTGCGTGATGTTCATCGCAAGGCGAAAGATTTTTCCCTCGTAGCGCGCGAGCAGCGCCGAAAACGAAGCCGTATCGCCCTGGCGGGCGCGTGTTACCAACTCCAGTTCGTCGTCGGCCGGTGCTGCGACAGGAATGCTTTCCGTGGCCATTTTCCGCGATTCTCCATTGTCCCACAGCGGTGGGAACGCCATGCATGCAGCACAGGGACCAGCCGAGCCGGCAGCGGCGGCTTGAAGAACCATACCGCTGTTGGATGTGTCTTTAAGACGAAAGTTTCGGGTTACTTGTTCCGCGCATCATCCCAGTTCTTCAGCACACGCAGGATGTATTCGCGGGTTTCCCGGTATGGCGGGACGCCATGATAGCGGTCGACCGCGCCGGGTCCGGCATTGTACGCGGCGAGCGCCAGCAACACCTGGTTCGGATCGTTTTCGTACCTGGCGAGAAGGTCCCGCAGATATTGGGCGCCCGCATCGGCGTTCTGGTGGGGATCGCGCGGGTCGGCGCCGAGCGCGCGGGCCGTATCCGGCATAAGCTGCATGAGACCGATCGCCCCCTTCGGCGACACCGCATTGACCTGAAAACCGGACTCCGCCTTCATTACACTGCGTACGAAGGAATCCGGAAGCTCGTACTTCTCGGCGGCCTGCTTGGCGAGGTCGGCCGGGGTCGGCGGCTTAGGGATCATGATTGCCGCCGGCGCAACAGGTTTTGACATCGGCGCGGCTGCCACCACGACGTCTTCCTGCTCATACCCCGCGACAGAAGATGCAGTCATCTCCACCTCGCCGCTGCCCGAGAAAATCCGCACTGTGTTGCCGTCGATCTCGTGCCGATCGGCATGCAGCCGGAATCCGTTCGTAAGCAGGACGTTCTCACCAGCCCAGGCCGGCGCGCTCAGCGCGATCGCAGCCCCGATGATCGCCAGCCCTATAAGATGAGGGAGAAGACGCTTCATGGCCAATACTTTAACGACGTTCCTGGAGTGCAGTGTGTGCAAGCGGAATTTCGCAGCAGGCCAGCGCTGGAATCTCTGCGAATGTGGTGGACCACTCCTCGTCCGCTACGATCTCGAGCGACTTCGCGAAACCTGGTCCATCGACAGCTTCGCCTCGGCGCCGGACTCCATGTGGCGCTATGCGCCCGCTCTGCCCGTACAACACGCAAGCTCCATTGTCTCACTGGGCGAAGGCATGACGCCCATCATCCCCGTCCCCCGCACGGGTGCCCGCATCGGCGCTGCCGATCTCCTGATCAAAGACGACGGCCTGAACCCGACGGGATCGTTCAAAGCCCGCGGGCTTTCATGCGCGATCTCCATGTGCGTCGAGCTTGGAATCCACAAGGTAGCGATCCCGTCGGCGGGCAATGCGGCGAGCGCGCTGGCGGCATACAGCGCGGCCGCGGGCATGGAAGCGCACATCTTTATGCCGCGCGACGTCCCGCAAGCCAACTTCATTGAGTGCAAGGCATATGGCGCGCGCGTCACGCTCGTCGATGGCTTGATCAGCGATTGCGGCCGGATCGTCGCCGAGCGCGCTCCCGAGGAAGGCTGGTTCGACATCTCAACTCTGAAGGAGCCCTATCGCATCGAAGGCAAGAAGACAATGGGCTACGAGCTGGCCGAGCAACTCGGCTGGGAGCTGCCCGATGCCATCTTCTATCCAACCGGCGGGGGCGTCGGCATCATCGGAATGTGGAAAGCGTTTCAGGAACTGGAAGCGCTGGGCTGGATCGGCAGCCGCCGTCCGAAAATGATCGCGGTGCAGTCGGAGGGATGTCAGCCGGTCGTGCGCGCGTTTCAGGAAGGCGCCGAGCGCAGCCGGTTCTGGGACGGCGCTGCGACGATTGCCGCGGGCCTCCGAGTCCCGAAGCCCCTGGGGGATTATCTGACGCTCAAAGCCGTCCGCGAAAGCGGCGGCACCGCGATCGCTGTCGCGGACGGCGAACTCATCGATGCCGGCATTCAACTCGCTTCCGACGAGGGCCTTTTCATCAGCCCGGAAGGCGCGGCGTGCGTCGTGGCCGCCGAAAAACTGCTGCGGGACGGCTTCCTGAAGCGTGACGAAAAGATCGTGATCTACAACACCGGCTCCGGCTTGAAGTATCTGGAGGCCTATTCGACGCGATTCTCGCGCATGGCCTCGAGTGAAACCGATAAGCTCGGCGGATTAATCACCCCCAGATAAGTCTTCGCGGGTCGTATGATTGTGATGGCGGGTTTGCCCGCCGAATCTCCGCGGGCTGGATTCTCATCTCAAGTAAGTAGAGGAAAGGGAGTGAATGGGTGCATCTTTGATGGGTTCGTCGTTGCTGGTCCCGATGGTGGTCGAACAGACGTCGCGAGGCGAGCGCGCTTACGATATCTACTCGCGTCTGCTGAAGGAAAACATCATATTTCTGGGGACGCCGATTGACGATACCGTCGCGAATCTGATCATCGCGCAGTTGCTTTTTCTCGAAGCGGAAGATCCGGAGCGCGACATTTCGATATACATCAATTCGCCGGGCGGCTCGATCACGGCCGGCCTCGCCATTCTGGACACGATGGCATTCGTGCGTCCGGATATCGTCACGATTTGCGTCGGACAGGCGGCCTCGATGGGCGCCGTGCTTCTCGCCGCGGGTACGAAGGGCAAGCGGTTCAGCCTGCCCAACTCGCGCATCATGATTCACCAGCCGTCGATGCAGGGTCTGGCGGGCCAGGCGGCGGATATCGATATCTACGCCAAGGAGATTCTGCGCATGCGGGAGATCCTGAACAAGATTCTGGCGGACGCGAGCAACCAGACGATCGAGCGCGTCGCGCGGGATGTGGATCGCGATTACATCATGAGTCCGGAACAGGCGGTGGATTACGGCATCGTGGATCGGGTGATTTCGAGCCGCGAGCTGGCGCCGACGCCGGTTTCGAAGCCGTCGTAAGAGACGGAGTCCAAATCGTCGTGCTTCAGGCTTTGGGTGATGTGTGTCCCATCGTAACGCTCGGCGATTAAATCAGACGCGATCGGCAGACGACAGCGCACCAAGCCATTGAACCGGATAATGCGCGCGGAGCGCGTTCGCGAGGCGTTCATCGGCGGTTAGTAAATTACGTTTTTGCTCGACAGCGAGAGCCACATACGTGGCGTCGTATACGGTCTGTTGCCAAGCCTGCGCGATGGCGAAGGCCTTTTCGAGCAGGGGCCTTGAAGGGTCGGTTTGAATAGAGCCGCTCGAAATACTCGCGATTGCGTGCCGCGCGTCAGTGGCGGCGATTCGGCCGTGTCTCACGGCTGTCCAAAGTATGTTTCCAAGCTCGGGCCAAAACAGGTCGGGTACGTGAAGCGCCAGTTGACCGGCCCCGAAGCTTTCGAGCACTCCAATCGCCTCTTTCGTCAACGGTTCACCAGCCAAATACCATTTCGCTGCCACGCTGGCATCGAGAACCCAGGATTTCAACGCGAGCGATCCTCGCGCAGCATTTCTTCCGCGCTCTGGTGTGCGGAGGTTTTTGAAGATTGGGAGCCGCCTGTCTGTTTGTCGCGAATCCTGCGTGCGACCTCGAAGATTCGCCGGCGCCTGGCGAGTTCCGCGGTTGTAGGAACGGCGTCGGCGAGCAGCCTGAGTACCTCCGACGAAATCGAACGGCCTTCCGATTTCGCCCGTAATTTAATGGCATCGTAAAGGTCGGCCGGAATATTTTCGACGTAGAGGGTCGGCATAGACTTCTCTGGGAAAAGTCTAGCAGATCCCTGGCTTCCGTACCTTCTTGTGCATACACGGCGCGAACCTTCTGCGGTGGGTGAACCAGGTACCGTGAACGAGATACCGTGAACCAGGTACCGTGAACGAGATACGCACAAATACAACCATGCGACGCCCGATTCCGACTTCGGGGGGCACGGTGTGTCCGGTCTTCGGGTGAGAGAATCTCGATACAAAGGAACGGGTGCACTCCGTTGCTCTTCGGCCGCGTAACCGCGATATCCGCGACGCGGATTCTCCTGGGCGTAACGCGAACACGAAGCGCGATATGAATGCGGATACCCCCAGTCCCCCGCTGTTCGAAAATTCGGGCCGCCACAGCGGACTGGGTCGCCGAATGATCCAATTCGCCCCTATTACGCTCGAGGACTTCTCCGTCGACGTATTCGCAATCCGCCTCGAATTCGCGAGCGAGGTATTCGTCAAGCGAGAGCACTTTCACCCAGGCCTGCCGCAATACAATCGGTCTTGCCCCGGCAAGTCCACTTCGAGCTTCTCGCCGAATGCCCCGCCACGCGCGCCCGCGCGGGCATCCTCCACACCGAACATGGCGACATCCCGACGCCCGTTTTCATGCCCGTCGGCACGCAGGCCACCGTCAAAGGACTCAGTCAGCGCGACCTCTGGGACGACCTCGAAACTCGCATCATACTCGGCAACACCTACCATCTCTTCCTGCGCCCCGGCCACGAGCTGATCCGGCAGTTCGGCGGACTCCACAAGTTCATGTCTTGGCCCGGCGCTCTACTGACCGATTCCGGCGGCTATCAGGTCTTCAGCCTCTCCGGCCTGCGGAAGATTACCGATCGCGGCGTAACGTTTCAGTCGCATCTGAACGGCGACACGCACCAGTTCACGCCGGAATCGACGGTCGACATTCAACTCGCCCTCGGCAGCGACATCATGATGGTGCTCGACGAATGCCAGGCGTACCCGGTAAGCCACGAGTACGCGCGGGCGTCGATGCAGCGGACGGTGCGGTGGGCGCGCGAAGCCTTTACGCACTATCGCGCGCGCATCGCGGAATCGGCCACGCGCCACGCCCTGTTCCCGATTGTGCAAGGCTCGATGTTTCCGGACCTGCGCCGCGAATGCGCCGAGCAGCTCGTTACACTCGACGCCGACGGCTACGCGATCGGCGGACTCTCAGTCGGCGAGCCGCGTCCGCTCAGCATGGAAATGGTGGAAGCCACCGAGCCGTTTCTGCCGCGCAACCGCCCCCGCTACGCCATGGGCGTCGGGATGCCGCACGAGCTTGCCGAATACGTCGCGCGAGGTATCGACATGATGGATTGCGTCCTGCCAACGCGCAATGCGCGTAATGGTTGGCTGTTCACTTCCGAAGGCCGCGTCGTGATGAAGCACGCGCGTTATCGCGACGACCCCGGCCCGCTCGACCCCGCCTGCTCCTGTTATACCTGTCGAAACTATTCGAGGGCCTACCTGCGTCACTTGTTTCAGGCGGGCGAAATTCTTTTCGCCTCGCTCGCGACCCGCCACAACCTGCGGCGTTACTTCGACATCATGCGGGTGATCAGGGAGGCTATCCTTGCGGGTGAATTCGGGATGTACCTGGAATCGATGCGGGCGCTGCGCGCTGCCGCCGAAACGGGCGAGGGCAGCGGTATAAGATAATTCGAACGTGCAATTTTCTCTCTTTGCTCTGCTGCTTCAGCAAAGCGGCGGCAGCCCGACGAACTCTATCGCGCTGTTCGCCCCCTATATCCTTATCGGCGTCGTTTTCTATTTCCTGCTCTTCATGCCGATGCAGCGGCAGAAGAAGCGGCAGCAGCAGATGTTGAACGAATTGAAGAGCGGCGACCAGGTGGTAACGTCCGGCGGAATCGTCGGTACCATTACGGCCGTCGAATCTGACACAATAGTGTTAAGAGTCAAGCCGGATAACCTGAAGCTGCAGTTCGCCCGGTCGTCCGTCAGCACGCTGGTTCCCCCCGCAGGCTCAGACAACTTAAACAAAGACGGCTCCAACAAGAAGTAATCAGGACATATTCATGCAACGGAATTTGACGGTAAAGGCGACTGTGATCGTGGTAACGATCCTCGTCTGTTTCTTCGGAATCGTAGGTTTCCCGAAGTTTGTCGGGGGCGTGGGATTCCCCACATCTGTCGCGCAGTTGAACGCCAACATCCGCAAAAATATTCACCTCGGGCTCGATCTCGTCGGCGGTAGCCACCTCGAGATCCAGGTGCAGGTGCAGGACGCGGCGAAGACCACCGCGGATCAGACAATCGAGAGTCTTCGCGACGCCACGAAGACGGCCAACATCATCGTGGCCGGTTTCGACCGCAACGATCCGCAAACGCTGCAGGACACCGATTCCATCCAAGTCAATATCCATGGCGTCGACCCGGCCAAAACGCAGGCCTTCCGTGCGCTGGTGAATGAAAAATTTCCCGACTGGGTTCTTGCCCCTGTCAACGCGACCGACTACAGGATGAACATGAAGCCGAGCGCGCTGGTTGAGCTGAAGCGGAACACCGTGGCGCAGGAGCGGGACACGATCGAGCGCCGCGTCAACGCTTTGGGCTTGACGGAGCCGACGGTGCAGGATTACGGCGCTCCCGATAAACAGTCGGAGATCATCGTGGAGTTGCCCGACATCGACGATCCCGCCGCCGTGAAAGACCTGATCGGTTCCGTCGCCCAGCTCAAGATCGTCGAAGTCAAAAACGACGGTCCGTGGAAATCGAAAGAGGAGGGCCTCGCGTCGAAGGGCGGTATCCTGCCTCTCGGCACCGAGATTCTCAACTGGCCCGCCGGGCTCGGCAATGCGTCCGGTCAATGGTATCTGGTGACGCGCGCGCCGGTAGTGACGGGTCAGGACATGCGCAACGCCCGCGAAGCCACCGACTCGGATTCGCCCGGCCGCTGGCAAGTCAATTTCTCGCTGTCACAGGACGGCGCGCGGCGCTTCGGCGCGTTCACCGGCGCTCACATTCAGGACCGCCTGGCGGTCGTGCTCGATAACCAGATCACCAGCGTGGCGACCATTCAAAGCCGCATCGACGATGACGGCCGCATCAACGGACTCGCGTCTCAGGAAGAAGCCCACGATCTCGCTTTGAAACTGCGGACAGGCGCGTTGCCCGCCGGCATCAAATACGAGCACGAGCGGACGATCGGTCCGTCGCTCGGCGCCGATTCCATCAAGGCAGGCGTCGTGGCGGCGATCGCCGGATTGATCGCGGTCATCGTCGTCATGCTGGTCTATTACAAGAAAGCCGGCATCAACGCCGTTCTCGCGCTGCTGCTCAATACGGTTTTGCTGATGGCGGCGCTGGCGTATTTCGGCGCGACGCTGACGCTCCCCGGCATCGCGGGAGTCATCCTGACGATTGGTATGGCGGTCGACTCGAATGTGCTGATTTTCGAGCGCATCCGCGAGGAGCTGCGCGCCGGCAAGTCGATTCCGGCCGCGGTGGACGCGGGTTTCGGCAAAGCGTGGTGGACGATCGTCGACACCCACGTGACCACCATCGTCTCCTGCATGTTTTTGTTCATGTTTGGCACGGGGCCGGTGAAAGGCTTCGCGATTACGCTGGTGATCGGTCTGCTCGCCAACGTGTTCACGGCGGTATTTATCTCGAGGGTGATCTTCGACTGGGAGCTTTCGGGGCGCAAACAGGTTGAGGTCCTGAGCATCTGATGATGAGGCAGATCTCACCGCGGCTTTTCTCGCTGCGGCTTTGGAGCCGCCACCCTGAGGGAGCGGCAACGCGATGTTCCTCATCATGCCGGCGCCGCTCCCTCACGGTCGCGGTTCCGACCGAATTTTGCGCGCCATGTGTTAGTTTTTATACTGGCCACGAGCGAGCATCCATGGACAGCCTTATCCATGACAAGGTGAGCCAGCCGTCTTCGCCTTTGGTCGGCGGGAACAATCTAAACGGGACCGGTGTCATATCAGTTGACACGGTTCAGCCCGGAGCCTCCGGCTTCCGGAGAAACACGGGCGGGCAGTGATCGATGGAATTATTTAAACAGACAAATTTCGATTTTCTTGGGAAGAAGTGGCCGTTCATCATTGCATCGTTAATCCTGACGGTGGCTGGACTTGTGAGCCTTGTGATCCACGGGGGGCCGCGATACGGTATTGAATTCAAAGGCGGCATGCTGATGACGGTGAAGTTCCAGAATGCGCCGCCGATCAATGAGGTGCGCTCCGCGTTGACGAAGACGCTGCCGAGCCCCCCTTCGGTCGAGACGTTTGAAAACGGCTCGAACGAAATTGCCATCGGCACCAGCACCGAAGGGTCTGACGACGCCACGCTTGCGAAGAACCACCAGATCGTAGTCGACACGCTGGCGAAAACGTTCGGCCAGCCCAACAATGGCAAACTCGATCTGAACAATGCGAGCGCCCGCCAGGTTGCCGATCGTCTGCGCGACCCATTGCAGCGCGCCGGCGTTTCGCTGTCCGATCCGCAGGTCAACGATCTCGGGTCGGCCATCGTGGGCACGCGCAACGACAAGTATGGCGGTCTTCTGGCGAGCTTCGATCAGTTGAACGGCACGCCCGGCGTAACGCCGAAGGTTCTCGACATTGTGAAGCAGGAGATGTATCTGTCGCCTTACACCGCCGCGCGCGACAGCGAAATCGTGGGGCCGAAGGTCGGCGCCGATATGCGCACCTCGGCCATTGAAGCCACTCTGCTGGCGCTTGCCGGAATGCTGGTCTACATCTGGTTCCGCTTCGAGTGGATTTACGGCGCGGCGGCGGTGATCGCGGTTTTCCACGACACGATCATCACGATAGGAATTTTTTCGATCTTCAATAAAGAAATTACATTGACGGTTATTGCGGCATTGTTGACTCTGGTGGGCTACTCTATGAATGATACGATCGTCATCTTCGATCGTATCCGCGAAAATCTCCAGTTGAACCGCAGAGAGCGCCTCGTCGACGTTATCAACCGCAGCGTCAATCAGACCCTGAGCCGGACTGTGATGACTTCCGGGCTGACGTTCCTGACCGTGATCTCTCTGTTCCTTTTCGGCGGACCGGTGCTGCACGGTTTTTCTTTTGCCCTGGTTGCAGGTATTATCGTTGGGACGTATTCATCGGTTTACATTGCGAGTCCGATCGTGTTAGGCTTCCACGATTTCGTGGATGCGAGAAGGAAGAGCTCCGGTGGTTCGGGCGCGCCGGTAGCGGCGGCGCCGGTTCGCCAGCCGGGATCGAAGTCCGCGGGGGCGGGGCCAAGGGGTGCCGGGCCTGGGAGCACAAAGAGTCCGGCGAAGGTCAGCAGATAAGTTGTCTGTAACGGGCGCGGGCTTGCCGGTCAGGCTTGAGAGCCAGTCGCGCTTCAGAGGTTTTGAGTTTGAACAGCGAGAACGCGGCTGGGTTTGATATGACGTTGTGCCGCGTGTCCTGAGTGAAAGGATTCTATGTTTGAGCAAACTTTTGTCGATGGTATCGGGAAGACCAGAAGGCCGTACACGATTCTCATGTCGTTTGCGATCCAGTTGGTCGCGATCGCCATCATCGTGATCATCCCGCTGATTTACTTTGACGCACTGCCGAGCGCGCAGCTTTCCACATTTTTGACAGCGCCGCCGCCACCGCCCCCGCCGCCGCCACCGCCGCCGCCGCAGGCCGTGAAAGTAGTGAAGGTCGCGCCCAAGCAGCTCGATTTGGGTAAACTGACGGCGCCCAAGACAGTGCCGAAAGAAATTAAAATGATCGTTGAGTCGGAAGAGCCGCCATCCGCCGCGGGCGTGGTCGGTGGCATTCCCGGCGGTGTCGCCGGCGGCGCGCTGAGCGGTATCCTTGGCGGCGCGATTGCGCCCCCTCCGCCTCCGCCCCCTCCGCCGCCCAAGCCGAAGGTGAACACGGCGCCGGTTCGCGTCGGCGGCAACGTGATTCAGGCGAACCTGATCAACCAGGTCAAGCCGGTTTATCCGCCGCTCGCCAAAGCCGCGCGCGTGCAGGGCACGGTCAAGTTCACCGCCAAGATCTCGAAAGAAGGCACGATTCAGGAGCTCACGCTCATCGGCGGACCGCCGCTTCTGGTCAAAGCGGCGCAGGATGCGGTTGCGCAGTGGAAGTATAAACCGACGCTGCTCAACAACGAGCCCGTCGAAGTAATCACGACCATCGATGTAAACTTCACTCTCAGTAACTAAATTTTCGGACAAGCGCCGGCGGCCGCGCGAAAGGGCCGCCGGGACAAAAACAGATTTCGCCGGTAACTTTTAAATCAACTCGCAGGAGACTTTGACAGATGCTTTTACAGATGCAGGTATGGGCGTTCATGTTGCTA
Source organism: Bryobacteraceae bacterium (assembly GCA_035552355.1). Taxonomy (GTDB): domain Bacteria; phylum Acidobacteriota; class Terriglobia; order Bryobacterales; family Bryobacteraceae; genus BOG-234. Next base: position 20,839 of record DASZLP010000204.1, read on the forward strand.
CAGGAAGCAGGAGCGCCGGGTTGGGACTTCCGCCACCTTTGGGACCAGATGGGTACTCTCGCAAGAGCGGTCGTCGTCCTCATGTTCATCATGTCGGCCTGGTCGATCGGCGTTATGATCGATCGCGCCATGGCATTTAACGCCGCTCGCAAACAAAGCCGTGCGTTTGCACCCGCTGTTGCGGGCGCATTACGCGAAGGCAAGCTGGATGAAGCGATCAAGATTGCTGATCGCTACAAGAAGAGCCATCTCGCCAAGGTCGTCGTGGCCGGACTGCAGGAATTTCAGGCGCATCAGGGCTCGACGGAGATTTCCGGTGAAGAGATCGACGCTTCCCGCCGCGCTCTCGAACGCTCCGAAGCCATTGTCCATGCCGAGCTGAAGCGCGGTGTCAGCGCGCTTGCGACCATCGGTTCGACGGCCCCGTTCGTCGGATTGTTTGGAACGGTCGTCGGCATCATCAACGCGTTCAAGACCATGGCCGCGCAGAAGACTCCCGGTATCGGCGCCATCGCGGGCGGTATCTCGGAAGCTCTCGTGACCACCGCCATCGGTCTGTTCGTCGCGGTGCCCGCGGTCTGGGCATTCAACTACTTCACGGGCCGCATTGACGCATTCGACGTCGAAATGGGTAACTCGAGCTCCGAACTGCTCGATTACTTCCTGAAGCGCAGTCAGATGCGCGCCGGCGCCCGCAAGTAGCTTCATCCGGAAGGCATTCGACGGCGAGTTGATGGACTGCCGCGGCGGACTCTACCCAGGTCCGCCGCGGGGTTTCACTCCGGTCGAACGCGCCGACCTTACAGGAGATAGTCAATGGAATTAAAGAAAGCTCCGCCGCCGGTATCGGATATTAACGTCACACCCATGGTTGACGTGATGCTCGTCGTGCTGATCATCTTCATGGTCATCACCCCGATGCTCAACAACAAGATGAACGTGGATCTCGCCCGGGCGCGGAACCCCATCGTGATGGCTGACGCAGATAAGGAAGATGCCGTTATTGTGGCGGTGACGCGCGACGGCCAGACGTTCCTCAGCCCCGGCCTGCAGAAGGTGAACCCAGAAGAACTGGCCCCCAAGGTGAAGGACCTTCTGGCGGATAAACCGGTCAAGATAGTGTACATTCGGGCGGATGGCCGCGCGAAATACGAGAAAGTGGAAGACGTAGTGGATAATCTGCGCGCCGGCGGCGTGGATGATGTCGGGCTGCTCACCGAGCAGATCCTCGACAATAACCTTCCCGGCAAGCCGAAGACGTAGAGTTCTCGTGCGAGCGCACAGCCCGAAGGGGCGTTGTGCGCGGTAAACAAATGGAGCGCACAGCCCGAAGGGGCGTTTGTGCGCGGTCAGAAAAGATTTCTTAAGGAGCAATATTTATGGCTATGGCAGTCGGGGGCGGAAGCGGCCCTCAGTCCAGTATCAACATGACCCCCATGATTGATATTCTGCTCGTTCTGCTGATTATCTTCATGGCGATCTCGCCTGTCTCGCCGCACGGCCTCGATGCCCTCGCGCCGCAGCCGCCGCCGCCCAATCAGAAGCAGAACCCGGATGACGACAAGGTCATCGTCGTCGTTATCGATGCGCAGGGCAACGTGAAGATCAATCAGACCGATGTGAGCTGGGAGAAGCTCGGCGATCAGCTCATCGACATCTTCAAGACACGCGCCACCAAGACCGTGTTCGTGAAGGGCGACAAGGACCTGGATTTTCAGAAGGTTGCGACCGCCATCGACATCGCGCATGGCGCCGGAATCGACAAAGTCGGGCTCATGACGCCGAAGGTGGAGGAAGGGAAGTAATGCAGGGTATTTCGACACTGCGGCTGGCCGCGACGGGCATGGTGATAGCGCTGGCCGTATTCAGCGCCGGATGTAACAAGCTGAAAGCGCGCGACAACCTGAATAAGGGCGTCAACGCTTTCAAAGCCGGCCAGTATACGGCGGCCGCCGACGACTTCAAGACCGCGATCGATCTGGATCCGGATCTGCCGTCGGCGCGGCTCTATCTCGCCACGGCCTATATGACGCAGTACGTGCCGGGCTCGGAAGCGCCCGACAACAAGCGCAACGCCGACTCCGCTCTCCAGCAGTTCCAGTCGGCGCTCAACGCCAATCTTGACGACAAGAACAAGCTGCTTGCCATGCAGTCGCTCGCCAGTCTGTACTACAACATGAGGGACTTCCCCAAGTCGGAGGAGTGGCATAAGAAAGTCATCCAGGCCGATCCAAAGAACAAGGAATCCTACTATTCGCTGGGCGTGATTGCCTGGACCGAGTTTGTGCCGGCCGATCGCGAGGCGCGCTCGACGCAGGGTATGCGCGCTGAAGATCCCGGGCCGCTCAAAGATCCGAAGAAGAAGGAACCCGACATCAAAGCGGACCTGAAAGCCAAATACTGGCAGAAGCTCACGGACGGTATTGAAGACGAGAAGAAGGCGCTCGAAATCGATCCGGAATACGAGAACGCCATGGCGTATATGAACCTTCTGATCCGGTATCGCGCGGACCTCGACGACACGAAGGAACAGTTTCTGGCCGACTCCAAACAGGCGGATGACTGGGTCCAGAAGGATCTCGAAACCACGAAGAAGAAGGCCCAGAAGAAGGCGGCCGCGGCCGAGCAGACGCAGTAATGTGTGGCGCGGGCACTTTTGCCCGCCGCGCCGGCAATCATGCCGGCGCTTGTGGACTGGATGGCTGAGAGCCCGCGCCACGTAAAATAAGAATTGTGCACCCCGCGCCCGGCTCTGATGCCAGCGTTGACCCTTCCGGGCCGCCTGTTCCGGCGCCGGATGTCCCGCAATCTCCCGATTTCGAACTCCTGATCGCCACTCTTCGTGAGGCGCGTCCCAAAGACGATCTCACGCCCGTCGAGAAGGCTTACCGCTTCGCTTCTCAATATCACCAGGGGCAGATGCGCGCCTCCGGCGAGCCCTACATGACGCATCCCGTGGCCGTCGCGCAGATCCTCGCCGGCATGCGGATGGACGTCGTCAGCATCGAAACCGGCCTGCTCCACGATGTCGTCGAAGACACCTCGGTCACCAGCGCCGACGTGCAGAAAAATTTCGGCGAAGAGGTCGCCCGCTGCGTCGACGGGGTCACCAAGCTGAGCAAGATCAACTTCTTCTCCGCTGAGGACCGCCAGGCCGAGAGCTACCGCAAAATGCTTCTCGCGATGGTGAACGACATCCGCGTCATCATCGTCAAGCTCGCCGACCGTCTCCACAACATGCGGACGCTCGGCAGCCTCAGCCCCGAGCGCCGGGAACGAATCGCCCGCGAGACCATCGAGATCTATGCGCCCATCGCACATCGGCTCGGTATGGGCAAAGTGCGCGGCGAGCTGGAAGACCTCTCCTTCCGCCATCTCGATCCGGAAGCCTGGGCCGAGATCTCGCACGCGATCGAAACGCAGCGTGCCGCCAACGAAGAGTATCTCGAGCGCATGCGCCGCACCGTCGAGGCCGAGCTGCGCCGCGAAGGCATTCCCGCGCGCGTCGACGCCCGCGTCAAGCGCGCTTATTCGGTCTACCAGAAGCTCAAGCGCCAGAAGATTTCGCTCGATCAGGTCTATGATCTGCTCGCGCTTCGCATCATCACCGATTCGGTGAAGAACTGTTACGGAGCGCTGGGCGTGATCCACAACGAGTGGTCGCCGGTGCCGGGACGCATCAAGGATTTCATCGCGATCCCGCGCCCCAACCTCTACCAGTCGCTGCATACCTCGGTCGTCGGTCCCGAAGGCCGGCACTTCGAGATCCAGATCCGTACCGAAGAGATGCACCGGATCGCCGAGGAAGGCATCGCCGCGCACTGGAAGTATAAGGAAGGCAAGCGCGGCGTCCAGGACGATCAGCGCGTCGCGTGGCTGCGCCAGCTCGTTGAATGGCAGCAGGAGATGCGCGATCCGGGCGAGTTCATGTCCACCCTTAAAGTGGACCTCTACCCGGAAGAAGTCTACTGCTTCACTCCCAAAGGCCGCGTCATCGTTCTTCCCTCCGGCTCCTGTCCCATCGATTTTGCATATGCCGTTCACTCCGAAGTCGGCAACACCTGCGTCGGGGCGAAGATCAACGGCCGCATCGTGCCGCTCCGCTACGTGCTGCGCAATGGCGACATCGTAGACGTTCTCACGCAGGCCGGCCACGGTCCGAGCAAAGACTGGCTCTCGATCGTCAAGACTTCCCGCGCCAAAAACAAGATCAAGCACATTATCAACGAGAGCGAGCGCGAGCGCGCCATCGAGATCGGCCAGAGTTACCTGGAGAAGGAAGCCCGGCGTCTCGGCGTGCATCTTAATCGCATCCAGAGAACGGAGCTTGAGCGCGTGGCCGCCGAATACGGCCTGAGCAAAGCCGAGGACCTCTACGCCAGCCTCGGCTACGGCAAGTTCTCGGCGCGCCAGGTGCTGCAGAAAGCCGCTCCCGAACAAATCGCGGAAGAACCCGCGGCGGCACCGCCTCCGGTTATCGAACCCGCCCCGGGGCAGGGAAAGGATTACCGGCAGAAGGACGATGACGCCGTCATCAAAGTGCACGGCGCCGACGACGTGATGGTGTATCGCGCCAAGTGCTGCAATCCGATCAAAGGCGAAGGCATCGTCGGCTACGTGACGCGGGGGAAGGGGATCGCGGTCCATTCGCGCACCTGCTCCAACGTGCAGAACCTGATGTACGACTCCGAGCGCAAGATCGATGTCGAATGGGCGCGCCACGCGAGCGACACGTTCCCCGTGCGGATCGTTGTCCACACCGACGACCGGCCGGGACTTCTGCATCAGCTCACGACCGTGCTGTCGGACGAAAACACCAACGTGCGCACTCTCGAAGCGAGGACGGACGTGAACTCAACAAACGATGCCGCGCTGGTCGAGATGACCGTCGACGTGCGCGACAAGAAGCAACTGGAAAAACTCTGCTCGGCCATGCGGCGCATTTCTGGCGTGCGCGATGTCGAGCGCCAGGTAAACCAATGACAGATCACTGTGGCGCGGGCCAGCTTTGCATCAAGCAAGCCGCCTGCCGCGCCGGCAATCCTGCCGGCGCTTGCTGTTCAACATGACCACCCAAACCATGACCGACCCCGAACACATCGCGATCTCGAAACCCAAAGGCATCGAGATCGACTGGAAAGACGGTCATCACAGCTCTTACGGCGTCGTGTATCTGCGCGACTGCTGCCCCTGCGCGACCTGCGCCGGGTCGCACGGCACAACGCCGCGTCCGAAAACGTCGTCATCCAAAGCGCCCGCCGAGCTGTTCCCTATGTACAAGCCGAAAGACCGCATGGTCGCGGTCGAACCCGTCGGCAACTACGCGCTGCGCATCGTCTGGAACGATGGGCACAGCGCCGGGATATACTCGTACGACCACCTTCGCCACATCTGCCCGTGTCCGGAATGCCAGGCCGCAAGATAGCTGTCGTCGAAGATGAGGCCGAGCTGGCTTCACTGATCGAATACAACCTGACGCGCGGCGGCTTCGACGTGCGTATCCTCAATGGCGAAGGCGCAACCATCCGCGACCTTGAGGAGTGGAAACCCGACCTCATCGTGCTTGACGTGATGCTTCCCGGGCAGGACGGTTTCGATATCTGCCGCGGCATCCGGCAAACGGATACGTTGCGGCATACGCCGGTCATCTTCCTCACCGCGCGCTCCGATGAAGTCGATCGCGTGCTGGGTCTCGAAATCGGCGGCGACGATTACATCACCAAGCCGTTCAGTCCGCGCGAGCTGGTGGCCCGCATCAAGGCGCACCTGCGCCGCCAGCAGACCGACACCGCGCCGCGCGACGGCCTCACCACCGGACCGTTTCGTCTCGACCGCGCCGCGCGCCGCGTGTACCAGGGCGACAAGGAGATCGAGCTGACCTCGACCGAGTTCAAGCTGCTGGAATTTTTCCTGATGCATCCCGGCGCCGCCTGGTCGCGCGAGCAATTGCTCAAGGAAGTATGGGGAGAGCAGCACTTCGTGACGCCGCGCACCGTGGATGTGCACATTCGCCGTCTGCGCGAGCAGATCGAACAAAAGCCGGACGAACCGGTCTACCTCGTCACGGTGCGCGGCTTCGGCTACCGGTTCGAGACATAGTCTTCTGTCTTCCTGCGTACCTGAACTTCATTCACCGTTTACGGCGCGTTAACCGCCCTGTAACCTCATTCCCGTTACGCTGGAAGTGCCGTGACAAAAAGAATCGTCCTGATCGAAGACGACGCGGATCTCTTCGCGCTCCTGAAATACAACCTCGAGCGGGAGGGCTTCCAGTTCACTGGGTCCCAGACCGGGCGGGGCGCCATCGACCTCTGCCGGCGCGTGCGTCCGGATCTCATCCTGCTGGATATCATGCTGCCGGATTCCGACGGGCTGGACATCTGCAAGGGCATCCGCAACGATGCCGAGCTGTCTCAGACGCCGATCATCTTCCTCACCGCGCGCGCTTCGGAGACCGACCGCATCGTCGGCCTCGAGCTGGGCGCGAATGATTACGTCGTGAAGCCGTTCTTCGTGCGCGAGCTGATCGCGCGGATCAAGCTGCAGTTTCGCACGCAGTCGACGCCGTCGCGGGTTTTGAAAGCGGGCGGCGTGGAGCTCGACCGCAGCAGTTGCCAGGTCAAACTCTCGGGCGAAAACCTCGCGTTGACCGCGACCGAATTCCGGCTGCTGGAGTTCCTGATGAGCCGTCCCGGCGTCGTGTTCAGCCGCGAGCAATTGCTCAATGCGGTCTGGGGACAGGACCGCGCGATCACCGACCGCACCGTCGACGTGTACATCCTCCGGCTGCGGCAAAAGATCGAGCAGGACGCGTCCGCGCCGCGTTTGATCCATTCAGTGCGCGGCTTCGGCTACTCCTTCGAGCCGCGGAATCAGGAAGCATCGGCGCTCCAGGCCGCCAGCTAGCCTGTGGCGCGGGCACTCGTGCCCGCCGCGTCCGGCAATCCTGCCGCGTCTGCATGCTACGCTTACCGTCGTGGCTACCGACCTCATCGAGATCGATCCACTGAATCCGTCACCCGGAGCGCTCGATCAGGCTGCCGCCGCAGTCCGCCGCGGACGTGTCGTCGCCGTTCCCACCGATGCACTTTACGCGCTGATTGCCGATCCTTTCAATCTCCACGCCGTGCGTCAGGTCTATAAGGCGAAAGGCCGCGAGATTCACCGCGCGCTTCCCATGCTCGTCCGCGATTCGCTGATGGTGGAAGAGCTCGCCCGTGAAATCTCACCGTGGTTCAAAATTCTGGCGCGCAAATTCTGGCCGGGACCCCTGACAATCATCATGCCCGCCTCCGCCAAGGTGCCCCTGCGTGCGACGGGAAATACCGGGCGCCTCGCCGTCCGCCAGGCGGCGGGTCAGGTGACCGACGAGCTTATCGCCCGCCTGAACCAGCCCATCATCGCGACCAGCGCCAACATTTCCGGACGCCCGACCTGTCGCAGCGGCATCGAAGTCTTTGGCGTGATGGATGGCAGCGTAGACCTCGTCCTCGACGCTGGCGCTTGTGAGGGGATGGGCGCCAGCACGGTCGACATCACGGAAATCGACTGGCGGATGATCAAAGAAGGCGCCATTACGCAAAAAGAAATCGCCGGCTGTCTTGACGCGGAGTAATAAGCGCCGGCACGAATGCCGAGCCGGCACCCCTGAAGGGGATGACCGGGCGCGGCGGGCGGGAGCGCCCGCGCCACGAAATTGGCCGTTGTGGCGCGGACAGTTTTCTCCGCCGCGCCGGCGCTTCTTATGAGCAAGCAAGGACCTTAGAAGATCGCCAGCTTGATACTCAGAAACTTCTTCGGATTCGCCCGCACATCTCTCACCAGCTCGTGCAGCTCGCGCGTGGTCCCGTTCAGCGAATCGTAAAGCTGCGGATTGACCACGAGCTGTCCGATTGTCCCCTGTCCGGAGTTGATCTTGTCGATCGTCGTATTCAGTTTCTGGCCGATGAGTCTGAGCTGATTGGCAATCTCGTCGTCGCTGAGAAGCTTGCCGGCCGTTCCTTTGCCGGCCTTCAGGTTGTCCAGCATCTGGTGGATGTCGGCGAGCGAGGCCTTCGTTTCATCCGCAATAGCCGGGTCATAGAGCAGCTTGCCCGCGGTCCCTTTGCCCTGCTGCACCTGCGCCAGCATGTCATCGAGGCGCTGAATCGGCTTGCGGATGTCATCGTAGAGATCCGTGTCATAGAGCAGATGGCTGATCGTCCCGTTGCTGTTCCTGACGTCCTTGACCAGTTGATCCACTTCCCCGGCGATCGAGTTCAGCCGGTCGTAAAGCGTATCGTCTTTGATCAGCTTGCCGATGTTGCCCTGGCCGTTTTCGACAATCGCGAGCAGCCCGTCGACGCGCCCCAGAATGTTCTGGAACTGCATAAGCAGGTTCGAGCTCTGCGCCATGATTTCGGGGATGTCCTGATTCTCCACTGAAGCAATCTCGCCGCCCGGTGTAACGTGCCTCGGGTGTGTGCCTTTGGTGATGTTGATGTACTTTGAGCCCAGCAGGTTCGCCGAGCTGATTGTCGCTTTGGAATCTTCGGGGATTTGTTCGAGATACTTCTCCTGAATCACCATCTCGATCTCGACCGTGCGCCTGGGGTCGCGCGATCCCGAGAGCCTGATGCTGCCGATATAGCCGGTCAGGATACCATTGACGCGGACGGGATCGTTCGCGACCATGCCGGCGGCATCTTCCATATAAGTCTTCAGATGAAAGTCGCTGCCGAAAATGCTGCTTTGGCCGGTGAGCAGGAAGATGAGCGCGCCGGCGATGATCATGGCGAGTGCCGCCAGGATGCCGGTCCGCAGTTGCGCCCACTGCACTCTCTTCTGGGATGCCATAGGTTTATGCGGCATCCCTTTCGGGGCGCTTCACGAACGCCGAAATATACGGATCGCTGGAAGCTTCGAGCTCGGCCTGATTTCCCTCGAAAATCAGACGGCCTTCGCGCATCACCATGAATACCGTGTTGGTCCCCAATTGGCCCGCCGTCCCCGTTCGCACCGGATCGAGACGCCCACTGCTCGGATTGTACCGGAAATTGGCCACCAGATTTCCATCCTGATAGCGATGCGTAACCACCAGCGCGGTGGTGTCGTCGACGTCGCGCTCTTTGATGATCAGGGCGATGATGGTGTGCGCCGTAATGGGGTCGAGTCCGGCTGTCGGCGAATCGTAAAGCAGCAGTGGCGGACGATTCACCACGGCGCGCGCAATCGCAGCGCGGCGGCGCATGCCCCCGGAGAGCTCGCTCGGATAGCGTTCCATCGTTTGTTCGAGCTCGACGAAGCGGAGCGAATCGCGCACGGCGGGCTCCATCTTTTCGCGCGGCAGCTGGATGGCCTTCTGGTTCAGCAGTGGGTACGCCACGTTCTGCGCGATTGTCATGGAATCGAACAGCGCGCTCTCCTGGAAGAGCATGCCGATTTTGCTGCGCACGTCGAAAAGCGTAGTCTCCGGCATGTCCGTCACGTCTTCGCCGAAGAGGAAAACGCGTCCGGAGGTGGGGCGGATCAGGCCCATCGCGGTCTTGAGCATGATGGTCTTGCCGCTGCCGGCGGCGCCGAGGACGATGCGCGTCTCTCCTTCCCGCACCGTAAAAGAGATGTCGTCGAGAGCGCGCAGGCTGTCGTCGAACACTACACTGACTTTGTCGAATCGAAGAATCTCGGGGCTCACGAGGCCATCCTGCTCACAAAAATCTTGCCGACGAAAAGGTCGAGGATGAAGATAAGCACCGAGGCCGCGACCATCGCCTGCGTCGTGGCGCGTCCAACGCCCTGCGTTCCCCCCGTCGTGCGGAGCCCGTAGAAACAGCCGATCAGCGAGATCGCGAAGGAGAAGATGAACGGCTTCAACAATCCCTGACCGACGTCGTTCCATACAAGCGCCTGCCATGTGGAGGTCCAGTACTGGCGGGTGGGAAGCCCAAAGAGCACGACCGACATCACCCATCCGCCCACCATGCCCACGAAGTCGTCGATGACGGTCAGGGCGGGCAGCATGACGGCGGTGGCGATCATGCGCGGGGTCACCAGCTTTTGGGTGGGATCGGTGCCGAGCGCGCGCATGGCATCGATCTGCTCGGTGACTTTCATGGACCCGAGTTCGCTGGCGATGCCCGAAGCGTTGCGTCCGGCGACCATGACCGAGGCGAGCACGGGGCCCAGCTCGCGCACCAGGATGATCGAAACGAATTGGCCGGTGCGGCTGGTTTGCCCGTACTGCGCCAGGCTGCGGCCCATTTGCATGGCCATAACGGCGCCGGAGAAGAATCCGGTGAGCAGAACGATGGGTACGCTGCCGACGCCGATGGCATCCATCTGCAGCAGAATGTCGTCGACGTAATGTGGTTTTCGCCAGACGTTGCGGATGGCCCGGCCAGTCAGTTCGAAAAAGTCCTGAATTGCCTGAATAGGGCCCTTCAACAGGTCCAGCACGTAATCCTGATTATAGTCGGCGATACACTGGCTTACGAGCACAGGGCGCAAGCCCGTTGTGCGCGGTTAAAGCAAACGAATCATGAAAGGTCTGACGGATGTTCCCGGCCTCTTAGTGGGCCACGCGACCGATTCAGCGGCGCTGAAGGGCTGCACGGTTGTCCTTTGCGGAACCGAGGCCGTCGGCGGCGTGGACGTGCGCGGGTCCGCGACCGGCTCGTGCGAGCTTGAGACGCTGAATCCGGGAGCGGTGGCGCCGAATGTCCATGCGATCGTGCTTTCCGGCGGAAGCGCTTACGGACTCGAGACGACGTGCGGTGTGCGGAACCATCTCGAGAAGCGCGGCGTTGGCTACGATACCGGCGTGGCGCGCGTGCCGATTGTGCCGGGAGCGATTCTCTTCGACCTTGGCATCGGGAATGCGCACGTGCGCCCAACGCGCGAGATGGGAGAGCGCGCAGCCGCGGCGGCGAACAACGGCGCGGTCGTGGAGGGAAACGTCGGCGCGGGCACCGGGGCGACTGTTGGCAAGATTTACGGGATGAAACAGGCTATGAAGAGCGGGCTGGGAAGCGCGTCGCTGACACTTGGCTCGGGAGTAGTCGTGGCGGCGCTGGTGGCCGTGAACGCCCTCGGCGATGTGATCGATCCGGCGAATGGACAAATCGTGGCGGGCGCGCGGAAGTCGCCCACCAGCCGCGCGTTCGCGAATTCCGCCGCCATGATGCGGCACGGCCTCGAGCCGGGTAGGGCGGGGAATACGGTGATCGGCCTCGTGGCGACGAATGCGCGGCTCGACCGCGTCCAGACGAACAAGCTGGCGGCGCTCGGAAGCCTGGGCGTCGCGCGCACGATTTCGCCGGTGAACACGACTGTCGATGGCGACATCACGTTTGCGATTTCACTGGGGAAAGAGCGGGCCACGGTCGATGAAGTCGGCGTAGCGGCGGCGGAAGCGATGGCTATGGCAGTGCTGCGAGCTGTGCGGGCGGCGAAAACGGCGGGCGGACTGCCGGGGCTGGCGGGGTAAGAAAGACGCGGCCCCTGTGGGGCGGACAATCGATTTTGTCGTCTGCCTTGCCGGGAAACAAAGGCAGGCCACACAAGACGACGGCCTGCCCTGCAGAGAAGCGCCGATTAGTTCAGGCCCGCGCCGCCAATCAGGTGCTGCGCGTCGACCTGGTTTTCCTGACAGATGTACTCCATCAGTTCTTCCTTCGGCCGCAGGCTGGCGGTGAAGTGCAGCGTAAACGGCTTCACGTAAGCGGCAGGGTCGATGACCTGCGTTTCGACATTCAGCGTGCCGAGGTCAGCCCGCGTGTACTTCTCGATCGTGTGGAGCTGCTCGGTGTGCGGGTGGCCGTCGAAATCGAACCAGAATTTGTCGTTATAGCCGATCGTGTCCACGATCAGACTGTCGCCTTCGTAGTGTCCGATCGAGTCTCCATACCACGTCGGATTCGGATCCTCCAGGTGCTTGCGGCCGTCGACGAAGATCTGCCGGTAGCTATGGATGTTGCCTTCAAACAGGAAGAAGACATGGGTCGGGGTCTGGAGGATGCGCCAAGGGTAGGGGGCAATGCGCGGCACACCGGTTGGCAGGCAGTTGGCCTCGGGATCGTCCTTCGACTTGCGGGACTTGAAAACCTTTTCCGCCCACGGAGTCATCTCGACCTTCTCGCCCTTGGGGAGCCCTTGGGAAATGTCGCCGATGGGTCCACCGCCGTTCCAGACGCCGGAGAGATCGACGGTGCCGTTTGCGAGATGCGGGGTTGGGCCTTTGACGCGCTCGGGAGCGCGCCGGCGCCCTACCGCAGGGGCCGTCGCAGCCTGAACGCTGCCGCCCGCGGGCGACGTGGCGACCGCGCCGGCGCTGGGAGGCGCCTGCCCGGATAGCGGCAGAGAAGCCGCGAGCGCAGCGAGAGTAATGCAGTACTTTTTCATTGAGAAAAACCTATTTACCTTCGTTGTCGGTCGCCGACCCGGCGAAAACCTTGCGACCGTCCGCCAGCGTCACGGTCCGGGCATTGGCGAGATTCGCGCCGTCCTTGGCACGGGAACCCTGCACGCTGATCACATCCCCCTCTTTGAGAGAGTGGCGCGTCCAGCCGTTGCGGCTGAGGACGTTCGGGCTGGCCAGCTCGAAGTTCCAGTTCGTCACCTTGCCGTCGGCATCCTTCACGTCGACATAGAAGCGCGCGTGCGGATTGGTCCATTCGACCTTGGTCACGGTGCCCTTAAAATCGACGGGTTTGCTGGCGTCGTACTCGGCCGCGAACGAGTGATGGGCAAACACGGGCGCGGCGGCTACGAGGAGCCCGGCGGCTGCGATCAGGACGGCTGATTTGGCTGTTTTCGCTCTCATTGAAAAATCTCACCTCAAGAGTAAATCGGGGAAAGCAGGATTAATATATCAGATTAATAACAGGACTCGCTGGCCCGTTCATCGGTTACGCATCGTTCGACGTTCTCCTGCCAGACGTAACCTGCGCCGCCTTCCCCCGTGTCGGAACTGTATCCTGATGGTGAACGATGCAGCCGCGCATTAAGGTCATGATTGCGGACGACCATCCACTTGTCCGCAGCGGACTGCGGGCGCTGCTGGAACGTACCGGTGAATTCGAAGTGGTCGCCGAGGCCGCGGACGGGAATGAAGCCATCGACCTGGCCGTGCTGCACAAGCCTGACGTAATTCTGCTGGATGTCGGGATGCCTCGCCTGAGCGGACCCGACGCCGCCCAGAGCATTTCGCAAAAACTCCCCTCCGCGCGAATCGTCATGTTGAGCATGCACTCCGACGAAGCTTATGTGCTGCGCGCCCTGAAGGCCGGGGCTCGTGGGTATCTCCTGAAAGCGTCACCCGAGGCGGACGTGATCGCGGCGGTGCGCGCGGTAGCGGCCGGTAACGCCTGGTTCAGCCCAAGTATCACCAAACTGCTGGTGGAAGAGTACGTCGTCGAAGCGCGCCGGCGCGGCGTGGACGACAGCTACGATCTTCTGAGCATGCGGGAAAAAGAAATCCTGCGAGTGCTCGCGTCGGGGAAAAATAACCGCGAGATCGCGGATCTCCTGCACATCTCCGTGGCGACGGTCGAAACGCATCGCAACAATATTTTTCAGAAGCTGCACCTTCACAATCTCGCGGAACTGGTTCTGTACGCAGTGCGGAAAGGATTGCTGCCCTGATTACCCGCGGGCTTACTTTCGGAAAAAATGAGGAGCGGTTGCCTTGGCTGGCCGCCGGCGAAGCCGACGAATTCCCATCCTTGGGACGCGTAGAAATCGAACGTGTCCTGAACATGCGGCCGCGCAGTTTCGCACCCTACGCACGCCGCCGTGTACTTGTAGCGGTGAGCCGCGGCCACGGATTCCGGAATTAGAATCGGCCGCAGCGCGATTATTGACAGAAGAACCACAATCGAAGCAAGGCAGGTTTTTGCAGAACGGGCCGTTAGGTTGCCTCCGCAACGAGTATAGTGTTCCCCGGCGCCGTCTTACAATATCGCTGGGAGCACCTTGAAGACCATCGCAGTTGCGCTCGCCTCCGCGCTGGTCTGCTGCCACTCCGCCTCTTCTCAACAGCTCTCCCCGGAGATACTTCTCCTTTCCCATGTTCGGCGGCATATAACCGAGCAACTGACCCGTCTCCCAAATGTCAGTTGTCTTGAAAGCGTTTCTCGCGAGCATAAGCCCCGCGGCGGCAAAATGCGCCCGCTCGATCATGTGCGGCTCGAAGTGCGGACCGACGGCCCGAAGGAACTCTACGCCTCACCGGGCGATCGTCACTTCTCACCAGACCCTCCGATCTCCTGGGCTGGGAGCGGCACGCTGGGCGATGGCTTCTTCGGTTCCTACCTTCGGACCGTTTTCCTCAGCGGCAACACTTCGTATTTCTGGAAAGGCGACGAAAATATCGGCGGCCATCAACTCGCACGCTGGGAGTATCTTGTGCCGCTCATCTCGAGCGGACAGACCTTCCATCTGGTGTCCGGTTCGGGCCAGGTCAGCCTGCGTGGTTCCTTCTGGGCCGATCCGGCTACGTTCGATGTAATTCGGCTGGCCATTTCCGCGGGCGACATCCCTCCCACTCTCCCGATCGCGAATGCCGACTGGAGCATCGACTACGGGCCTGTGGTCGCGGGTTCTGGTGCGCCGGTACTGCTGCCGCAATCGGCGGATTTTCGCATGACGTGGCTTTCGGGTGAGGCCGCGCACGACACCTTCGCATTCACGCAATGCCGCTCATTTACCGCCGAGAGTTCCATCCGGTTCGATGCGCCTGATAGTGCCGACGAGCCTGCGCGTTTCGGCGTCGCGGCCGTCGACGACACGTTACGGCCGCTTCCGTCCGGTCTTCAGATACCGGTCCGGCTGATCAGCCGTGTATCGAGCGATACTGCCGTCGGGTCGTTAATCGAGGGCGTCATTTCCTCCGCGGTCCGAGCGAAAAAAGATCTCGCGATCCCGGCGGGTTCACCGGTGAAGGGCAGGCTGCGGCGTCTCGAGCATTACAGCGAGCCTGTCCCGTACTTCATCGTCGGAATCGAATATACGGAAGTCGCAACGCAGGGAATCCGCTACCGGTTTGACGCCGGCCTGCTGCGAATCGATTCTGCAGGAGCGGAACCATCGCTTTCCGTTTCTCAGACCTTCGGCGGCGCCGGACTTCCGGGCGTGGAACAAAAAACGGCTACCGTCGAGACGGTCACCTTTTCCGAGTTGCCCGGTGTAGCTACGTTCTTCATCCGTGGTGACCGTCTGAACCTGCCGCCGAATCTGCTGACGACCTGGGTCTCAGGGCAGCGGCCCCGCAAAATACGGGAATGACCGTATTCTCACCCACTTCGCAAGAACTTACGCTGTACTTGGGAATCACGATAGGGTAAATACACCTTATGGAGCCCGCGCCAAAATCCGATCTTGAGGCTCGGCTGCAGGCCTGGTCGGCAACTCTCCGGCGGCCCTCGCGGATCACGCCACATAATGTCCCGTGGCAGCTTTACGCGGCCGTTACAGGATCCGCAATCGCGATGGCGACCGCTGCTTCGGCGGCCATTCTCGCCGCCGCCGTCCATGAAATGGCGGCGGAGCCTTCGGCGAATGTTTTGGGCATCACCCAGCGCCTCGCCAGTTCGAGGAATCAGGCTTTTCCCCCACTTGTCAGCCACGCTATCGGGCTGGCGCCGGCCATCGCGACGGGTGGTGTCGTGCCGGTTTTTGGAGCCCAGAGCATCATTCAACCGGGGGAATGGATATCGATTTACGGAAGCAACCTCGCTTCCGGGACAGCCGTCTGGAATGGCGATTTTCCCACCATGCTCGGTGACACGAGCGTTGAAATCAACGGCAGGCCGGCATATCTGGCGTACGTTAGTCCGGGGCAATTGAATGTGCAGGCGCCCGACGATACGGCGACCGGCACGGTTTCGGTGACGGTCACGACAGCCGCGGGCCGCGCGACCGGTATAGTGACCCTGGGTCAGTTCGGGCCGTCGTTCAGTCTGCTGCTTCCGGGCAAACACGTGGCGGGCATCATTCTCCGGCCGAACAAGACCGGCGCTTATGGCGGCGGGGCTTACGACATTCTGGGCCCGACCGGCAATGCGCTCGGCTATCCGACGGTTGCCGCCCAGACAGGCGATGTCGTCGAGTTATACGGAGTCGGATTCGGCCCCACCGATCCCGTGGTTCACGCTGGTCAGAGTTTCTCCGGAGCGGCGCCTGCCACTAATCCGGTCAGCCTTTACATCAACAACGTGAGCGTGCGGCCCACATTCGCCGGCATCTCGAGCGCCGGCTTGTTTCAGATCAATTTTGTAGTGCCCGCGGGAATCGGGCAGGGCGACGTGCCGATTCGTGCCGTTGCCGGCGGCATGCAGACGCAGAGCGGCGTCTTGTTTTCGCTCATGGTGCAGGGCGGCGGCGGAAGCACGGTAATCGGCGGCACGACCGGCGGCGGCACCTGGGGCGGCGGTGGCGGCGGATCGTTTGGTGGGACGAGTGGCGGTGGGACGGGCGGCGGCCTGGGCGGAGGGGGCGGCACCGGAGGCGGTGGCGGTACTGGCGGCGGCGGAGGTGGTGGAGGCACTGGCGGCGGTGGATCCGGCGGCGGATCGGGAGGGGGAAGTGGTGGCGGATCGGGCGCAATCCACAACAAACTTTACTTCCCCCGATTGCGTTATGAACCAGAAATCCTGGACGTGTGAATGACTGTCACAAGACCCTGGCGTTGGGGAAATTACGCCTTCAAAACGGCGGCCCTCGGCATTCTTGGTTGCGCCCTCGCCGCACATGCGCAATTCGCGACGAGCCCTCCCAAATATGCACAGGAGATTGTCGGGGATCAGATCAAACCCGTGCAGAGCAAAGCGGTCCGCACGTCGGCTGTCCGCCTGCTCGGACGCGTGCGCAACAGCTATGGCCTGAAAAGCGCAGGCCGCGGCTACGATCTGAAAGTCAGCTTCACTGTAAACTCGGGGGGCCAGACCGAAGACGACGGCGCCTGGCGGATGGAAGAGATTTTCGATCCACAGCAGGGGCTTCATTGGGATGCGAAGTCGTCGGACGGTTACTCGATCACACGAATCCGCGTGAACGGTGGATTTTACGGCGATCAGACAGGAAGTCACGTTCCGTTGCGTCTCGCGGAGGTGCGAGCGGCGCTGTTCGATCCGATGCCATCCGCGAAGTTCGCCGCCCGCGCATCACTGCGAACGTCGAAGGCGACGCTGGACGGCACGGCTCTTGAATGCGTGCTGTTATCCGATTCGGCGCCCGTCGCAACGGCGAGCGCAGGACGCCGCTGGGATGAGACGGAGGAATGCGTCGATGCGCATTCAGGGCTGCTCAGAATGCACTCGCAAATTCCCGGACGCTATTTCGCTTATGACTACACCGGCGCGTCGCAGCTTGGCGGCCATACCTTCCCCGGCAAGGTGACCGTCTATGAAGGCGGGAAAGTGGTGACGCAGATTTCGATCGACAGCCTGAAGGAGATCTCCAATGCCGATCCGGCGCTCTTCCAGCCCACCGAACAGATGCGGGCACGGGGACCGGCGACGGCGCTGACCGAAGCGCAGAAGATCTTTCAGGTGCCCGATCCCGGAATCGCATTTGGCGGGACCGGTCATGCGGTGTGCGTGTTTGGCGTCGTCACCGCGACCGGCGAGCTCGCTGAGGCGCACTCGCTCAGTCCATCCGACCCGGCAAGCGCCAACGCCGTGGCGGCCGCGCAGCAGATGACGTTCAACAAACCCGGGCAGACGAGCGCTCGCCCGCAACAGCACTTCGTCTTCGTCATTGAGTTCGTTTCTTCCCGGTAGTCGCGAGCGGCATGCAGCGCACCGAAAATTCCAGGCGCAAAGTCCTGCTGATTGGCTGGGACGCCGCCGACTGGAAAGTCATCAGGCCGCTGATCGCCGCCGGCAAAATGCCGAACGTCGAGAAGCTTGTTAAGAGCGGTGCGAGTGGGCCGATCGCGACGTTGCATCCGCCTCTGTCGCCAATGCTCTGGACTTCCATCACTACCGGCAAACGACCTTTCAAACACGGCATCCACGGTTTTTCCGAGCCCACGCCGGACGGGCGCGGTGTGCGGCCGATTTCGAATCTTTCACGAACGTCGAAGGCCATCTGGAACATCCTCAACCAGAACGGCCTTCGAAGCATCGTGGTGGGCTGGTGGCCGAGCCATCCGGCGGAGCCTATCGACGGCGTCATGGTTTCGGATCACTACCACCGCGCGAGAGGACCCGCGAGGGAGGGCTGGCCCCTGCCTGCAGGCGCAGTGCATCCGCCGGAGCTTGCGGAAATGATCGCCAGTCTCCGCGTGCATCCGGACCATCTCACTCCCGAACAGGTGGAACCCTTCGTACCGCTCGCGCGCGAGATCGATCAGGATCGCGACAAACGACTTGCCCTTCTTCTGCGAACGCTGGCCGAGTCGATGAGTATCGATGCCGCCGCCAACTGGCTGCTCGAAAATGCCGCGTGGGATTTTGTTGCGGTCTACTACGACTCCATCGATCACTTCTGCCACGGATTCATGAAGTATCATCCGCCGCGCCAGTCGTGGGTGGGCGAGCGCGATTTCGAGCTTTATCACAATGTCGTCTCGATGGCATACCAGCTTCACGACCGTATGCTTGGCGCGCTGCTCCGGAAGGCCGGGGACGATGCCACGGTGATCCTCATCTCGGATCACGGCTTCCATCCCGATCATTTGCGGCCGGCTGCTATTCCGGATATCCCGGCCGGTCCCGCTATCGAACACAGCGATTTCGGAATTCTGGCGATGGCCGGGCCGGGCATAGCCGCGAGCGCTCGCCTCGACGGCGCTTCGCTGCTGGATGTCACGCCCACCGTACTTACACTTTACGGGCTTCCGGCCGGGGCCGATATGGACGGCAAAGTTCTCTCCACGGCATTTTCAAAAACGCCGGACATTGAGGTCATTCCGAGCTGGGAAGAGATTTCCGGTAACGACGGCCGTCATCCTCCAGATACGCGGCGCGATCCTGTCGCGGCGCAGGAAGCACTTGAGCAGATGATCGCGCTTGGATACATCGAGCGGCCTGACAAAAATCGCGAGACCGCGGTTGCGAGGACCATCCGCGAGCTGCGCTACAACCTGGCCGAAGCGTATCAGGATGCCGGCCGGCATCTCGACGCGCACAGAATTTTCAGCGAACTGTGCGCGGCCGATCCGGATGAACAGCGGTTCGCCGTGCGGCTGTTCGCATCCTGCCAGGCGCTGGGTCTCGATAACGAAATGAGGCGAATCGTCGACGACCTCGATGGACGCCGCCGCGCGTTATTCGACGAGGGTGTCGCGAAAGTCGAAGCGTTGTCTATGAAAGAGGCGGCCGCCCCGCTGAGCGAAGACGAGCGAAGAGAATTGGCGCGATCGCGCGAGTTGGCGCGATATCATCCGATCGTCACGGATTATCTGCGCGCGCGAATGTTGAGCACTGGCAAACGTCACGCCGAAGCCCTGGCGGTGTTCGAACAGTTGTCGGCTTCGCTTTCAGGACACCCCCGTCTGCTTCTCGACGTTGCCGGCTTGTACCGGCAACTCGGCCGCAGGGAAGATGCCCGGCGGGTTTATGAGGAAGTGCTGGCGGTTGATCCCGACAATGCCGATGCGCATCTCGGTCTCTGCGCAGTGGCTTTGCGGGAACGACGGTCCGAAGCAGCCGCGCATTCGGCTCTGGACGCGCTGCAAAGGATCCATCAATCTCCGGTGGCTCATTTTCTTCTTGGCCTGGCGTTGGCGCGGATGAACGAGCATGAGCGCGCTGCCGAAGCCTTTCGGACGGCTATTTCGCTCAATCCGAATTTTCCCCAGGCGCACTTGCGGCTCGCGCGCCTTCTCGAAAAGCATTTCGGTGATGTAGGTACTGCGCGCGAACACCGCCGCCAGGCGCGTGAAATGAATCGGCCGGCTCTCCCTGGCTCGATAGGTCTTTCCGAGCCGCGCGCGCCGGTAAGCGGTATTCCTGTGACCGATTTGCCAGAGTTGCCGCGAGTCGAAGAATCCCTGGTGATTGTGACCGGGCTGCCGCGCGCCGGCACCTCCATGCTGATGCAGATGCTGGCGGCAGGCGGTATGAGCGTTCTCTCCGACGCACGCCGCCCGGCGGACGAAGACAATCCCCGCGGATACCTCGAATACGAGCCGGTGAAGAACCTCATGCGGGACGCAACCTGCCTTGCCGGCGCGAAAGGGAAAGCAATCAAGATCGTGACGCCGCTTCTCACGGCCCTGCCGCCGGACTTCGCCTGCCGGGTGATTCTCATCGAGCGCGAAATGGACGAGGTGCTCGACTCGCAGGAACGCATGCTGATCCGCCGCGGCCATGCGCGCGAGTCCACGGCCGGCCGCAGGCGATTGCTCAGCCGGGAATACCAGCGGTTGTTGGATGCCGCGAAAACCAGGCTGGCGCT
>DASZLP010000205.1:0-8999 GCA_035552355.1 Bryobacteraceae bacterium
ACGACATTCGCGGAATTTCCGCTGGTGGAGATGCCCCAGGCCACATCGCCCGGCTTGCCCAAAGACTGAATCTGACGCTGAAACACGGTGTCAAAACTGTGGTCGTTCGACCAGGCCGTCAGGAATGACTGGTCGGCCGTCAAAGCGATCGCGGGCAACCCAGGGCGGTCCATTGCAAAGCGGCCGACCAGTTCCGCTGAGATATGCTGCGCGTCCGCTGAAGAACCGCCATTGCCGAAAACCAGCAGCTTGTGTCCGGACTGGAATGTCTTCACGATGGCGGCTATCGCGCCTTCAACCGCGGCGAGATAAGAAGAAGATGCGCCCGCTGCCGCGATCAGAGCCGCGGATTCCTCGAAAGCGGACCGGATGCTTATCATTCAGAGGACCCGGACGCGGCGCGGACCAAACTCCTTTCGATGTTTGTGCCAAGCAACTCCGCGCTCGGCGTGTACTCGGGGACGAGTTCCCTCACTACGGAAACAAGATCGTCGCCATTCCGCTCGCGGCCTGCCACGCGCAATCTGCCGAGCGCGCGCTCGATCTCCGGCCAGGGCCGCGACACGCCCGCGAAGACGCGGATCTTTTCGTGATACGTGGCGAGCAGCCCTTCGGCCTCCTCGTTCAATTCCTCAAAAAGCTTTTCACCCGGACGCACGCCGCTGAATACGATTTTGATGTCGTGGTCCGGACGGAGTCCCGAAAGCATAATCAAATTTCGCGCCAGATCGACGATCTTAACCGCCTCCCCCATGTCGAGCACGAAAATCTCCGAGCCTTTTCCCATGGCGGAAGCCTGCAGAACGAGCTGGCAAGCTTCGGGGATGGTCATGAAGTAGCGGCGCATCTCAGAGTCGGTTACCGTGACGGGCCCGCCGCGGGCGATCTGGTCTTTGAAAATCGGAACCACGCTGCCGTTGCTGCCGAGCACGTTGCCGAAGCGCACCGAGACGTAAACGCCGCCTTCCGGCTGCCGGGAGCGAACGATCAGCTCGGCGAGGCGCTTGGTCGCGCCCATCACGCTGGCCGGACGCACGGCCTTATCCGACGAGATCATCACAAATTCGGTGACGCCATGCTCGCGGGCGGCAGCGACCACGTTCATGGTCCCGAAGACGTTGTTCTCGACCGCCTCGATGACGTGAGATTCCATCAAAGGCACATGCTTGTATGCCGCGGCGTGATAGACAACCGAAGGACGGTGGCGCTCGAAAACCTCGCGCAGTCGCGCGGGATTCTGAATGCTGCCGATTTCCTGATGCAGAACGACGGCGGGGAAATCGCGCGCGATCTCGAGGCCCAGGTGGAAAAGGGGCGACTCCGCGATCTCGTAGCCGACGATGGCGGCAGGGTGGAAGCGCGCCACCTGTCGGCAGATCTCCGACCCGATGGAACCCGCCGCGCCGGTGACCAGGACTGTGCGGTCGCGCAGGCGGGCGGAGATCCGCTGGTGCTCGAGGTTGACCGGAGTGCGTCCGAGCAGATCCTCGACCGCCACGTCGCGGATCTGACGCGCCAGATTTCCTTCGTCGATGATCTCGGCAAGTCCCGGGATGGTCTTGGAGGGAACGCCCGCGACGGTGCAGCGCTCCAGAATCTGTTTCATCTGAGGACCGGTCGCCGAGGGAATGGCGATCAGGACAAATTCCGCCCGCTGCTTCTTCACGAACGTGGCGAGATCGGCTCCGCCGCCGAGAACCTTGATTCCCTGCAGGACCAGACCCGCTTTGTCGGGATTGTCATCGACAAACCCGCAAACGTCGTAATTCAGCGCGGGGTTTTGGTGAATATCGTGGAGCAGCGACGAACCGGCGTTGCCGGCTCCATAGACGATGGTTCGCTTGCGGGCAGCCTGTGGACCGCTGAAGCGATGAGACTCCGCAATCATCCTGACCCCGACACGCAGCCCGCCTGTCAACATGACGCAAAGGAGGAAATCAATCGCATAAACGGATTTGGGAACGCCGCTGCGTATCGCCAAAAGGACGATCAGCGCCGTCACGCTGCCGAGCAGGTTGCTTTGCACCAGGCGGATCAGATCGGAAAGAGAAACGTAACGGGCCCATCGCCGATCGATGCCAAGCAACATGAAAAAGACAATCTTGAGGGGAACCCAGACCAGAGCCGCGAGTACGAGGGGGTGAACGTAATTCGCGGGGATTTTGAAATCGAAGCGCAGATCGAACGCGAGCACCGCCGCCACCAGGATTGTGCCGAGCTCAACCCCGAGCACGACGAGAAGACGCACGCGGGCGAACCGCGAAGCTCTTCGGGTTTCAAGCGACTCAGGCATTGCAGGTAACCCCCTGGGCGAGGCCGGCGGCTGCCCGGGCCGCGGCTTTGACCTGTTGAATGACGTGCTCCTGGTCCGAGCCGCTGAGCGAGCTGGAGCTGGGCAGGCAAATCCCCCGCTCGAAGAGATCGCGCGCCACATCTCCGCCGTAACATTCGCAGCCCGCAAAGAGCGGCTGCAGATGCATAGGCTTCCACACGGGCCGGGCTTCGACGCCGTTGGTATCCAGATGCTGGATGAGCCGGTCGCGCGAGCATCCGAATTCGGGCCCGGCGATCAGAAAGCAACTGAGCCAGTTGGTGGACAGTCCGTAACCGGCCTGGGGCATAAAGGAAATGCCAGGCATGCCCGCGAAGGCGTCGCGATAACGAAAAGCAATTGCCCGGCGCTGTTCGACGCGAAGGTCGAGAACCTCGAGCTGGCCGCGGCCGATGCCCGCGAGCACGTTGCTCATCCGGTAGTTGTAGCCGATCTCGGAATGCTCGTAAGCGAGTCCGGGATCTTTCGCCTGCATGGACCAGAAGCGCGCCTTGTCGACCCATTCGCAGTTGGGCGCGGCAAGCATGCCGCCACCGGCGGTCGTGATGATTTTGTTGCCGTTGAAGGAAAACACGCCGACATCGCCCAGGGTGCCGGCCGGCCTTCCTTTATATGTCGCGCCCAAGGCTTCGGCCGCATCTTCAAGCACCGGCACGCCATACGCCCGGGCGGCTTCCATGATGGGATCCATGTCGGCGCATTGTCCGTAGAGATCGACGACCACGATGGCGCGTGGAAGTTTGCGGCGGGCCGCACGGTGGGCGAGAGCGCGAGAGAGGCAGGCGGGGTCCATATTCCAGGTCTCGCGATCGCTGTCGATGAAAACCGGTTCGGCGCCGAGGTACCGGATGGGATTGGCGGAAGCGGCGAAGGTGAGCGTGGAGCAGAAGACCTCGTCGCCTGGCGCGACACCGAGGAGCCGGAGACCCAGATGAATGGCGGCGGTTCCGCTCGAAAGGCACACGCACGGCCAGCCGATGCGGCGCGTGAAGGCGTCTTCGAAGGCAGCGAGATTGGCTCCGGCGGTGGATACCCAGTTCAGGTCGAAGGCCTGATTGGCGTACAGCCGCTCGTTGCCGCCCATATGAGGGATCGACAGGAGGATACGACTCATGTCGTTATGGAATTTTGGGCATGCTCACGCTTTGTGAGTCCCAGGAGAGGCGCTGAAGAGGTGACGCGGGCCCGATCCCGAGCGTGAACTTTATAGCATACCAATACCTCAGGTTCCGCGGCAGGACCGGCACGTGTCACAGGACGCGCGACAGGAGTGCCGAGCCGGCGCGGCGGACAAAAGTGTCCGCGCCACAGGGCGGTCAGAGCTTGCGGATGGAAATGTTGCCGCGGTCGGTGACGATATTGACGCTCGGGCCATTACCGATGCGGCCGCGAATCGTGCTGGTTCGGCCGTTGGACTGGTTGTAGAGTCCGCCGCCGAATTCATTGTTGACGTCACCCTGGGAAGCCGATCCATCGATCTGGAACTCGGCGTTTTCGGGAAGGGCCAGACTGATGTCGCCGTTGCGCGTGTGCGCGTCGATTTTCGGCACGGGCGTCTTGTTCACGGTGACGTGAATGTCCCCGCGATCCACGTTGAGATCGAGCGCGCCCGACACGTCGGTGGCTTCGATGTCGCGCACGCCCGTCTTGAAACGCACGGGCCCTGAGACGTTCTCGAGCTTGAGATTTCCGAGATCCATCGTAACGGTCCCGGGCACGCTCTCGAGCTGGAACTCGGTGCGCGAAGAATTGAAGTGCATGGGTTTGGCGAGGGCGTGGAATTCGAGCGAGCCGCCGTATTCGCCATTGACACTGACAGGGCCGGCGATGTCGTCCAATTGAAGGTCGCCGCCGCGGCCCTGCAGATCGACGCCGCCCTTGATGCCCGTGACATGGATGTCGCCGCTGCGCGAGGATTCGATTTTGACATCCTTCGCGATCTGGCTCAGGCGGATGTCGCCGCGGCCGGCGGAGATGTCGACCGGTCCGTCGACATCGTCGATGGTCAGATCGCCGGCGCGGCCGCGCGATTCGATGCGGATGCCGCGCGGGACGGTGATATCGAGGTCGGTCGAGATCTGCGACATGCGCGGTCCGTTGAAATCGTCGGTGCGGATGAAGAGCTGGTCTCCGTGGCGCTCGACATGGACCTGCGACTGCTGATTGGCACGGTCGGCGTCGTTACGGCTGAAGGCGCGAATGGTCTTGCGGCCGGTGACCTTGATGTCGCCGGTGTCTTCGCCTTTGATGGATAAATTGCCGCGCAGGTTATCGAGCACGATGCGGGTCACCCCGCGCGGCGATTCGGCGGCGTTGACGTCGTAATCGTAATCGGAGCCGAAGACGCTTACACCCGGGGCGCCGAACCTTCCGAATCGGAAATCACCACTGCGGTTGGCAAAGGCGATGAAAAAGCCGATCAGAATAATCCAGACGACACCGGCCCGGGCGATCGGACGCGGGGGAACAGCGGCGCCTCGGCTGGCGTGGTAAAGAACTTCGATGAGCCCGATCACGCCCGCGCCAATCAGCAGGAAGGGCCAGTAATCGGCCAGGCGATAGAGCGAAACCAGATCCGGGCGGATGTTGTTGAGGAGGAAGAAAACACCGATCGCGAGAAGGATGAGCGGGCCGGTGACGGAGCGCGGCCTCACGGACGGGCTCCGGGACCCTGATAAGGCGGAGGCGGCGGGGGTGGCGGCGCGTTTCGGAAATAGCCGCGGCGTCCGCCACGTCCGCCACCGGCCAGTTTCACGAGGCCGATCACGATCAGCAGAACGGGCCATGTCTGCGAAAAGCGGAATTCCGTGAAGCGATCGAAGGCGAGCAGGATACCGACGGTGATGAGGATGACCGGACCCTGAATCGCGCGCACGAGCGAGGTGCTCTGGTCGTTCATTTGGGCACCTCGGCTTTACGATCGGCGCCGTTATCGGAGTGGCGCGCCTCAGGGCTTAACCGCGCATAGAGCATATACAGGCCCACGAAAATCAGGCCGACCGGCCAATAGCGCTCGAGTTGATCGAGGCTGATGATGTCGGTGGTGTCGAGCAGCAGGATGAAGCCGAGACCGATGAGCAGGATCGCGCCGCCGGGAAACTTTCCGTGTGTCGGCCGCACGTCGAAGAGACTGGAAAACTCTTCGACCGATCCGCCCCGGCGCCGTTTGCGCGCCGTATGGAACGCTTCAAACGCCATGTAGAACACCCACGCCGCAATCAAAAGCGCGATCACCGGTTCGAGCGACCCCTTGTGCGTGCTGCTGGCGAGACTGACCAGAAGACCGAATACGACCGCGTGGATGAGCCCTTTGGCGTATTGGCCGTTGTAAATCGCGCCGACGCCGGGAATGAATCCGAGAATCAATGCGAGCACCGGGTGCGCGTCGCTTTCGTAAACCGCCGCGGGCGCGGCCGGGGCGGTATACGGAGATTGCGGCGGCGCGGTGTATGGGGACGAAGCCGGGCCCGAGTATGACGAGCCTGCGAAGCCGCCTGGTTCCGGAGCGCGCGCCGCGGGCGGAGGCGGCGGCGCTGTGACAGGGGCATGCTCGGCGCAGTAGACCGAGCCCAGGGCCGGCCGCTGGCACTCTCCGCACATAGGCTTTCCACACTCGCGGCAAAAGGCCGAGGCTGGTACTTCCGGGTGATTGGCGCAGTTCATGGCTATTTCCTGTTCTCGTTATTCCGTGCGTCGGGCACTTGCTTTAACTGGCGTTGGTTCGCCTGCGCGTCGGCGGCGGCTTCGTCGGCCTGGCGCTGCTGTTCGGTCCAGTCGTTGATCTGACTCTTTACTTCATAGACCAGCCGCATGCTTTCGTAACTCTTGACAGCCTGATCCCAGACGCGATGCGCTCGCAGATCGAGCGAAGCCCAGAGATGGACGGGGTCGAGGTCCGACGGCGTCAGCGTCCGGTTCGGCGCGCAGCGGGTGAGCATGGTCGCCGACATCAGCGTCAATACCGCTCCCATCACGAAGCGGGGCTTCAGGACGGGCGCGAAGGTCCGGTTGATCCAGCCGCTGATGCCGCGGCCGCGCAGCTTGAATTCCCAGCCGGAGTTGGTGGCGTGCAGGATCTTCGAGACCAGCGCCGGCGGCACTTCGACATCGGCCGCGCGCTCCATGAAGCTCACGGCGGAGGCCGCGTCCTCAAGCAAAGCGGCGCAGGCCGCGCAGGATTCGAGATGGCGCAGCGACGCCTCCCGCTCGGCAGGCGCGAGCGTCTCGTCGAGCCAGTCGGCGAGGAGCGTCTCGAATTCAGCGCAACTCAACATATCTCCACCACGCTCAACGGCCACGCTCAACGGCCACGCATAACGGCCGCCAACCACATAAACCCAGACCGTCAGACTGCCGATCTGTACTTTTTCAACAACCGCGCCAACTCGGCGCGTCCCCGGTTCAGCCGGGATTTTACCGTGCCTTCGGGAATCGCCAGAACGCCGGCGATTTCCCGGTACTCCATTTCCTGAAGATCTCTCAGGATAATCGTCTCCCGCAGCTCCGGCGAAAGCTTGCTCAGCGCGGACTGCAGCAATTCGCTGGCCTCGCGGCCGGCGACCGCGCTGTCGGTACGCGCGGGAAGCGCAGCCACGCTGTCGCGGACGTCGACTTCCACGCGCGGAAGCTGGTCTTCAATCGAATCCGTCACGCGTTCGTTACGGGTGCGGCGGTAATGATCGATCAGCAGATTCCGGGTGAGGCGCGCCAGCCAGGTGGTGAAGGCGCCTTCGGTGGCGCGGAAGCTGCCGAGCGCGCGAAAGACGCGGAGAAACACATCCTGCGTCAAATCCTGCGCTTCGGAATCTTTGCCGGTGAATCGATAACAAAGCCCATAGACACGCCGCGTGTGGGCGCGGACGAGCTCTTCCCAGGCGGCGGCGTCGCCACTCAGACACCGCTCCACGATAGTGAAATCAGGATCCAATGTGCCCGTGATTTTGCCAGGCCAGGCGGCTGAGTTGACTGCCCAGATCGCGCCTGCCACTGCTGTTGCCATCTCTCGTGAATTCCTTCCGATAGAAGGAACGAGGCTTCCCTATAATAGGTTCAATCTTTCAGATTGTCGTGATCAAAAGCACTCTCCGGCGATGAGATCCCCTCTCCACCTGTTATGCTTGCATTCTAAAGGACTTCCGTTCGGTGCGCTAGTATGACCTGCCCGTTTTGCGGCCATATCGAAGACCGGGTCATCGACTCGCGCGAGAGCCGGGAAGGCGATTCCATCCGGCGCCGACGCCAGTGTCTTGCCTGCGAGAAGCGGTTTACGACATACGAACGGATCGACGAAGTTCCTTACATGGTGGTCAAAAAGGACGGACGGCGGGAGAAATTCGATCGTCAGAAAGTCCTGAATGGGCTGCTGAAAGCCTGTGAAAAACGCCCCATCAGCATGGGAAAGCTCTCGGATCTGGTGAATCAGGTGGAGGCGCGCGTCACCGATTCGCCGGACCGGGAGATTACGACTACAGAGATCGGGGAGTACCTGATGGACAGCCTGCGGGGGGTGGACAAGATCGCCTATGTGCGGTTCGCGTCGGTATATCGGGATTTTCAGGATGAGCAGGCGTTTTTGAACGAGCTGCGGAGTTTGACGCGGCAGGTTCCCACGAATTAGCGTTGATCTAAGCCGCCGGCACGATGTAACCGGACCGCGCGCGAATCCTCACATTCGGCAGGCGCCTGGCGGCTTCGGGCGTCAACCCGACTTGTACTCCGCGCTCCGAGCCGGCGCTTGCTTCGGGCATCGCGTAGTACATCGTGTACCCGCTGCGAACGTAGTGGACGGCATCGCGAAACGCCTCCCCAGGGTTTCCCGCTGCGATCGATGCGCCTCCGGTACGGTCGACGAGTGCATGCGCGCCCGCTTCGAGCAGCCTGGTTTGCGGCGCGCCGCTGAGGATGAGCTCGCTCACCACCACGTCCGCCTTCCACAGTTCGCGCACCGCCGCCGCTTCATCTAGGCTGTGCGTGCCCGGTTTGTTCGTAACGATGACGATGGCACGCTTGCGGTGCGTTTTCGGTTCCGTCTGGAATCGGCGGGCGGCTACGGCGGCGGCATCCTCAGACTTCGATCCGCCGCGGAAACCTGCTTCCGGCACGCGAAGAAGAATGGCTTCGTTCACCGATTGCAGATTTTCCGTGAACGGGAGCACTTCCGTGCTGTCGTCGTTGAACGTCCATACGGCGGCCCTGTCGCCTGGGCGCAGTTCGTGAAATCCCAGCTCCGTCGCCCGCACCACGCTGAACAACTTCCCTCTCATGCTGCCGGACGTATCGAACAAAAGGATCAGGTCGAGCGGCTCTTCCGCGAAACTGAAATTGCCGGGTAACTGCGCGACGCCGTTATCGAGAATGCGAAAGTCGTCTTTCGTCAGGCCGGGCACGACGCGACCGTTTGTGTCGACCGCCTCGACATCGAGACGCACCAGCGAAACGCCGGAACGGAAGACTACATCGCCTTGCGGCGCGGCGGTCATCACCGCGACCGCGGCAATCGCCAGCAAAGCGACCAATTTCATAACAACAGCTTCATGCAGCCAGCACCTTTCCTTTCGTTTCCGGCAGCAGGAAGGCCGCCACCGCCATGGTTGCATAGGCGATTGCGGCAAAGAGCCCGATGGCCTGGCCCAGCGGCATGCGCGCGGAGAGAACTCCAACCAGCGTC
>DASZLP010000206.1:0-2061 GCA_035552355.1 Bryobacteraceae bacterium
GGTTTACGGGGGAATGGCGAGCGGTCCAGGGTGCCTGCAGACCGCCCCAAAGCTGAGCGGCAGCATATGCCGAAGACGCGATTCAGCTTTTCGAAATGCGGGAGACCGCCATGGCGGATTCGACCATCGTCGATCGTGCCAGCCAAGCCATTCAGGCGGAGATTGCAGGAGCACTCCGCGGGCACTGTCAGACCCTCCCACAACCCGAACACGCCGATGCGTTCGGCACGTTCTTCGATCGCTTCGGCGACGCCCGCATCGTGCTGCTGGGCGAAGCGACACACGGCAGTTCGGACTTCTACAAGGCGCGCGCCGCGATCACGCGGCATCTCATCCACCATCACGGCTTCTCCTTTGTTGCCGCCGAGGCGGATTGGCCGGATGCGGCGCGGATCGACCGCTACGTGCGGCACCGGGAACCCGAGCCCAGCCGCAGCGAAGCGTTTGCGCGGTTCCCGACCTGGATGTGGCACAATACGGATGTGATGGCGCTCGTCGATTGGCTGCGCGGGCATAACCAGAACTTGCCGCCCGACCGGCGCGTGTCGTTCCACGGCTCGATCTTTACAGCCTGGGCATGTCCATCGACGCGGTCCTCGCCTATCTCGATCGGGTCGATCCCGAAGCGGCCAAGATCGCGCGGCGTCGCTACGGATGTCTCACGCCCTGGCAGGCCGAGCCCGCCGACTATGGCCGCGCCGTTCATCGCGGCAACCGCGCGTCACGAGGGGCACCCGCACGGCCTTGACGGCGGGAACGGCCTCAGACTGGCGTAGTTAGAGGGAAACTAGTGGGAATGCGGCTCCCGCGCATCAGTCGCTTAGCCGCCCCGGCAACAGAGATGCGTGCTCGTCCGGGCCGTATAGCGTCCAGCGGACCCATGCCGAGAGCTTCGATACCTTATGCGAGGTCAAAGGGATGCGAGTCGCAGTGACGGGAGCTTATGGATTTTCGGGCAAATACATGGCCCGGCGCCTGCTCGACCTGCGGCATGAAGTGATCACCCTCACCAACTCGCCCCGCCGCACCAATCCGTTTGGCCAATCCGTGGAGGCATTTCCTTATAACTTTGCCAAGTCGGGCGAACTCGAAAGCTCACTTCGCGGGATCGAGGTTCTCATCAATACCTACTGGGTGAGATTCGGTAACCCGCCGCATTTCACCTTTGCCCAAGCGCTCACCAACGCGAAGATTCTCTTCGACGCAGCCAAACGCGCGGGCGTGCGTCGAATCGTGCATATCAGCATCACGAATCCCGACCGCAAATCAGAGCTCCCCTATTTCAGCGGCAAGGCGGAAATGGAGGATCACATCAAAGAGACTGGTCTGTCATACGCTATTCTTCGGCCGGCCGTGCTCTTTGGCACGGAAGACATTCTGATCAACAACATCGCATGGGCGCTGCGGCGCTTACCCATCTTCGGTGTTTACGGCGATGGCCGATATCGGCTGCAGCCCATCCATGTCGACGACCTCGCCGCAGCGGCGGTTGCCCGCATAACGGGAGATGGGAACGAAACGATCGATGCGATCGGTCCGGAAACCTTCGCATACCGCGATATGGTGGAGATGATCAAAGACGAGATCGGCTCGCGCGCATTGATCGTCATGATGCCAGCGGAACTCGCTTACCAGGCGGTTCGCGCACTCGGGTGGATGGTCGGAGACGTGATCAATACGCGCGACGAGGTGAAGGGCCTGATGCAGGAGCGGCTCTACGTCAATTCGCCACCGCTCGGAGCGACCAAGCTCAGCGACTGGGTGCGCGCCCGCCGCAACGAAATAGGGCGTCGCTATGCCAGCGAGCTTAAGCGCCGCCTTGGCAGGCCTGCTGTCTCCGGCCGATGACGGCACCGGACTGGTCTGACGCCGCGGAGCCGGTCATTCGCGAAGGCGTGCACCGTGTCCTCGTGCTGGGCGCGGGCGAGACAGCGACATGGCGCCGGGATTCTGGCGAATGAAGAGAGGAGGATCTTCTACGCTTTTCATCCACTGGCGGGCAGGATCGTCACCTCCACCGGACGCCGCGTCGTGTTCGGCGGCGAAGCGCATCTGACGATC
>DASZLP010000207.1:0-30132 GCA_035552355.1 Bryobacteraceae bacterium
CAGTAAGAGGGTGGTCGAAGTTTACGACTATGTGGATTCCTTGATCCCGATGCTTGCGAGAATGTTCGAGAAGCGCTTGCGAGGGTACAAGGCGCTCGGGTATTCAATAGGTCCCGAGGCTGAAACGCTCGTGTCAGGCGAGGTGTAGCTTTTGTCCGCCCGCCGCCGCCAATCTGACCCACCCGCATTGAAGACTCGTCCGCAACCGGCTAATAAGTGCAAGTCAATGATGTCGTACCATCTCAAGTACATTCCGCTCCGAGTCGCTCCCCTTACTGAAACGGGGTTAGCCGAGGGGACTCCGCTGCTTTTCAGCTGTGCCAAAACTGTGTCCGAACCGCATCTGTTGGAGCCCCTTGGGATGCCTTTTGAGCGAAAAGCAGATTCCCTAAATTGCTGTTAACATTTGGAATAGATGGAAAACAATGGAGCCTTTGGAGCCGACTCAAGCCCCTCGGGCGCAGGGGGGTCGCGCGTTCGAATCGCCCCGCCACGACCAATCCTCCTGCTGATTCCAAAAGAGTTCATCGATCGGGCTTCGATCGCTTTCGCTGTTCTTTGCCTCTACTGTGCCAAAACTGTGCCAAAAGCCGGTTTTAGCCCGGCCCGGTGCTGTGCCAAAACCCGGACTTCCATCCTTTCGACACTCCATCTTTTCCGAAACTGACCCACTGCCCGAATTTTGATAGACTACCTCTGCCATGAAGGCTGTACAAGCGCACCGGCCGAACGGCCGTCGTGCGCGATTACAAATGGTGCCGAAGCCGACCGGCCGTCGTGCGCGATTACAAATGGTGCCGAAGCCGACCGGCCCTCGTGCGCGGCTACAAATCGCCGCTGCCTTATTGCTCGTCGCCATCGTGTCTTCGTTCGTCACGGCTGCCGAGGCCCAGTGGCTGAAGTTCCCGACCCAGGGAGTGCCGCGCACCGCCGACGGCAAGCCGAATCTCTCGGCGCCCGCTCCGAAGTTGCCGGATGGCAAGCCCGACCTCTCGGGCGTTTGGGTCACGCGTCCCGGCTACACAGGCAACATCGCCAAAGATCTGAAGCCCGGCGAACTCTCCATGCAGCCGTGGGCCGCGGCTCTTTACAAGCACCGCCAGGATACCGAAAGCCGCGAGGACCCGCAGGCCTACTGCGTGCTTTCCGGCGTGCCGCGCGAGCACGTCGTGCCCTATCCGTTCAAAATCCTCAACACCAACGGCATCATCGTCATCCTTTACGAAGCGCTGCACAGCTACAGGCAGATCTATATGGACGGCCGCCCGCTTCCAAAGGACCCGAATCCGCAATGGATGGGCTATTCGATCGGTCACTGGGAAGGCGACACGCTGGTGGTGCAGTCCTCGGGATTCGTCGAGAACAACTGGCTGGATAACAGCGGGCATCCGGGCACGGAATCGATGAAGCTGACCGAGCGATTCCATCGTCGCGATTTCGGGCACCTCGATCTCGACATGACGGTCGACGACCCGAAAGCTTACACGAAGCCGTGGACCGTCAAACTCGAATTCACCGCATCGCCCGACACCGACCTCATCGAATACGTTTGCGATGAAAATGAAAAGGATCTCAAGCACCTGGTGGGCAAGTAACGCGGCCGCGGCTTTGCTGAGCTGCGCGTCCGCCACGGCCCAGTGGGTGAACTATCCGCACGGCAAGGTGGATATGACAGCGGCCGCGCCGCGTGCATCCGACGGAAAGCCGGATCTCTCCGGCATCTGGGAGGCTGAAGACCAGACGTACTTCTTCGATCTGGCGGCGGGGCTGAAGCCCGAGGACGTAGCGATGACTCCGTGGGCGCAGGCGATCCAGAAGCAGCGCGAGGCGCGCGATCATGTGGACGATCCGCTCGCGCGGTGTCTGCCGCAGGGCGTGCCGCGTGTGAACACGAATGGCATTTTTCCGTTCAAGATCATTCAGACGCCGGGCGAAGTCGTGATCCTCTACGAACAGCTCGGCTTGTTCCGGCAGTTATTCCTCGATGGCCGGAAACTGGGGAGCGATCCGAATCCGTCGTGGCTCGGATACTCGATGGCACGCTGGGACGGCGACACGCTCGTCGTCGAGACTTCCGGATTCAACGACAAGACGTGGCTGGATACGTCGAAAGGACGTCCGGCATCGGAATCGCTGCACGTGACCGAACGCTTCCGCCGGACTAATTTCGGGAACATGGAAGTGCGGGCGACGATCGACGATCCGAAGGCGTTCACGAAGCCGTGGACCACCACGCCGCAGAAGATGCACCTCCTGCTCGACACTGAGATCATCGAGTTCAACTGCAATGAGAATGAGAAGGATCTGGCGCATCGCGTCGTTAGGTAAAGTCGCCGCGGCGGCGCTGCTTATGGCGCAGGCGCCGCCGCCGCCCGATCTCGTGCTGCTCAACGGGAAGATCGTCACGGTCGACGACCGGTTCTCGATCGCGCAGGCAATTGCGATTCGCGGCGACCGGTTCGTGGCTGTCGGGACCACGCCGGAGATCGGTCGCATGGCCGGCCCGCAAACGCGCCGTATCGATCTTCGAGGCCGCACGGTGGTGCCGGGGTTGATCGACAACCACATCCATCTGCTGCGCGAGGCTTACACGTGGTCGCGCGAGCTGCGGCTGGAAGGCGTGGTGTCGCGCGCCAAAGCGGTCGAGATGCTCCGCGCGCGGGTGAAGGCGACGGCGCCCGGCGAGTGGGTCTACAGCATCGGCGGATGGACGCACCAGCAGTTCGCGGACGATCCGCGCGCTTTCACACCGGAGGAGCTGGACCGTATCGCGCCGCAGAATCCCGTGGCGCTGCAGGAGTCGTACTACCAGGTGCTGCTGAACAGCCGCGCGATGGCGGCCCTCGGGATCGCGGCGGCTGCGCCCGATCCGCCGGAATTCGTGAAGGGCTCGATTCTGCGCGACGCCGCAGGCAAACCGCTTGGGATCGTGCGGGGCGACATTCCGGGCACCCGCGCGGTGGTGAACCATCTGCCGAAAGTGCCTGAAAGCGAGCTCGAAGCCAGCGCCGCGGCGATGGTGAAGGAGATGAATCGCGCGGGTCTGACGGCGGCGGGCGTGCCGGGGTGCGATGCGGGCGTGCTGAAGATTTTCGAAAAGTGGCGCGCCGCCGGCGAGCTGAATATCCGGGTGTTCTGCATTGAGGGCGCGGCTGCGGCAAACCCTGATCAGGTGGAGCGAGCCGTCGCCCAGATGGGTCCACTAAAGCTCCGGCTGTTTCAGGGAGATCCGTTCATCGACGTTGTGTCGTTCGGCGAGAGCGTTTACTCGCCGCTGCACGATCCGATGTTCGCCGTGCAATCGGATCCGAAGCCGGAGCAGCTCGACGCGTGGCGCAGGATCGCGCGCGAAGTCGCGAAAGCCGGAATGCCGCTGCATGTGCATGCGGAACTGCCCCGCACGATCGACACTTTCCTCGATCAGATCGACGCCATCAACCGTGAATATCCGGTGCGCAATCTGCGATGGGTGTTCGCGCACCTGAACGGTGTCAACAAGGCGGAGCTGGCGCGCATGCAAAAGCTCGGGATGTATGCGGCGGTGCATCCGTGGCCTGTCATCAACGGCGCGATCATGCACGATCTTTTCGGGGATAAGGCCTCTGACATGCCGCCCTTCGCCGATATTCAGTCGAGCGGCATCGTGTGGGGTCTCGGGACCGACGGCACTGCGGCCAATCAATATCTTCCCTTTACGACGCTCCAGTTTGCCGTCACCGGACAGATGGCAGGAGGCGCGAAGGTGAACCGCCAGCAGATCAGCCGTGAGGACGCCCTGATCGCGCACACGCGCCGAAACGCGTTTTTCGTCTTTCAGGAGGATAATCTTGGGTCGATTCAACCGGGAAAGCTGGCGGATCTCGTGGTGCTTGACCGCGATTATCTTGGGGTACCGGCGGACCAGATCCACGCGATCCGGCCGGCGATGACGATGGTGGGCGGTCGGGTCGTCTACGGTAATTAATTAATGTAAAGAACTCCCGCGAAAGGGCCGATAGGGATGTTATGTCCGCGGAATCATATCTCAAAGCAGCTGGTCAAACGAGGATCGTCGCCCGTGTAATCGAACTGGGACGATGGCTTGCCGCGCCACCACGGGGTCCGGTCACTCATCCGGCGGCCGGCTGGTTTGCGGGGCTCAGCGTCGACGCAGACTCGTTCACGCACGACCTGTCCCATCTGCAGGACGCTTTGCGAGGACCCAGGACCACAGAACTCGGCGACCCGGTGAATATGTCGCGCCCGATTGCCGGCTGATGGCGTCTCACGCCGTCTGTTCCGGAGCGAAGCGACCGCCTCCATGTCCGTTTGATAATTTGGCGAACTGATCCAGTATCAATTAGATCTGAGGACTCGGCTGATCGGTAAGGCCGCTCAGATGTCCGCTCAAATGTCCAGGGAAATTGGCTCCTCGAGCTGCGCGCTGATAACGTCCTCAATCAACCGGCCGAGATTTCGGCCGTCGGGTAGCACGAAAACTTCGGCATCCGCATTCCAGTCAAGCTTAAAACTCTGCACACGCGCCGACACCCAGATTTGCCGCACGGGCGCATTCGGACTCACCACAAACTTCGCCGGCGGATCGTCAAACTCGATCGTCAGCGCGCCCTGATTGCGATCGACTTCAAAATCGTGCGCGTCCGATGCCTTCTGCAGCGCTCGCTCGAGCGCGGTCAGCGCCGCGTCGGACCGTTTGCGGAATTCGTTTTCGTCCATCATATGCGTTTTCGCCCGGCTACTGCGGATTCTTTATCGTGATCCCCGTGAGCGCAAGCGTCATGCCGATTACGACCACGACGGTTGTCCACGCCACCCAGTTATACGCCCGCGGATTGACCCACTCCTTCATCAGGCTCTGCCTGTTGATGAGCACCACCATGAAAATCAGGATCACTGGCAGCAGCATTCCATTCAGCAACTGCGACAGCAGGATCATCTTCACCATCGAGAATCGCGGCCAGAGCACGACCCCGGCGCCCACCACGATCAGCAGCGTGTAAAGCCAGTAGAAAACCGGCGCCTCTCGCCACCGCCGGTTCACGCCGGATTCGAAGCCAAGGCCTTCGCAGACCGAATACGCGGTCGAGAGAGGCAGAATGCAGGCCGCAAAAATCGACGCGTTGAAAAGCCCCGCGCTGAAAAGAATAAATGTGTATTCGCCGAACGGCTTGAGGGCCAGAGCCGCTTCCCGCGCGCTCTGAATGTCGGTCGGATGATCGCGATAGGCGCCGGCGCACGCTACGATGATGAAGAACGCGATGACCGACGTCATGACACAGCCCACGATCACTTCCACGCGCGACTCGCGGTAGTCCTTCACCGTAATGCCCTTCTCCACCACGGCCGCCTGCAGGTAGAACTGCATCCATGGCGCTATCGTGGTTCCAACCATAGCGATCAGCATCGCGATGTACCCGCCGTCGAGCATCAGCTTCGGCCGCACGCTGTAGATCATCGCTTCTTTCCAGTCGGGCTTCACCAGCACTCCGGCGATCACATACGCCACGTAGATCACGCACGCGAACAGGAAAATTTTCTCGATGCTCTCGTAGTTCCCTTTGACCGCAATGAACCAGACAACAGCCGCCGCGATCGGAACCGAGATGAACCTGCTGATGCCGAACAAATCGAGCGAAGTCGCCACGCCCGCGAATTCCGCCATGATGTTCGTCAGATTCAGGAACACCAGGAGGATCATGACCAGGAATGTGACGCGCAGGCCGAATTCCTCGCGGATCAGATCGGAGAGGCCCTTGCCGGTCACAGCGCCCATCCGCGAGCACATCTCCTGCGTCACGATCAGCGCGATCGTGATCGGCAGCAGCGTCCACAGCGGCAGGTATAGCCAGCGCGCTCCGGCCTGCGAGTAGGTGTAGATGCCGCCGGAGTCGTTGTCCACCATCGCGGTGATGAAGCCTGGCCCGAGCACGGCGAGAAAGATGAGGATGTGCTTCCTGACGCGCGAGAAGAGTTCTGTCAACTGGTGTGATGTCTCCAAAGTGGGGTTGTCACGGTGAGTGAGACAAACAGTTAAGAGACTGGTTGCCGTCCGATGGTAAATGATTCCATTCGAAGTGGCAAAGGTTTTAATCTGATGATGCCGGCGAGCAACCCGTTGAGGAATAGCCGGCCGGAACTCATCGCGGACGATGGGCAGGGCATGTTCTTTCCGGCGTGTCCTATAACGTGGCGCGGACAGCCCGAACCAATGCGGACAGAATGAAGCCCAGAATCAGCGCCCAAGTTCAACCGGGAAACTTCTCGGGGAAACTCCTTTCTCGGGCTCGTCCGGAACCGCTGATATAATCCGCTCGCGGGAGCGAGATCTCGCTGGAAGGAAATCAAAGATGAAAAGTTACTGGATAGCCTTCATGCTGGCCCCGATTGCCTGCGCACAAACCTCAAACAAGTGCGCGGATCTCACCGGATTCAGAATTCCCGGCGTGCCGATGGTGATCACCAAAGCCGCCACGATTCCCGCATCCTCCGGCGCCCGACCGGCCACCGCCGAAACGTCCGCAAGCTCGGCCACCATCCCGTCGCACTGCCAGGCCGACGGCATCATCAATGAGCGCACCGGCGCGGATGGCAAAAACTATGGCATCGGTTTCTCCCTCGCGCTGCCCGATGCCTGGAATAACCGCTTCCTGTTCCAGGGCGGTGGTGGATATAACGGCAGCGTCCGGCCACCGGTGGGCACTGCAGCCGCGGGGGACAACCCTGGATTGGCGCGCGGATTCGCCGTCGTCTCTACCGATACCGGCCACAAGGGCGCCACGTTCGACAGGACCTATGACGCCGATCAGCAGGCCAGCATCGACTTTGCGCAGGTCGCTGTCGGCGAGGTGGCGGAGCTCGCCAAGCAGATCATCGCTCATTACTACGGGCAGGGCGCGCAGCATTCCTACTTTGCGGGTTGCTCGACCGGCGGACGGGAAGCTATGCTGATGACGCAGCGCTATCCCGCCGAGTTTGACGGTGTCATCTCGGGAGACCCGGCCATGCGCACGGGCTTTTCACAGATTGGAAACAACTGGTCGGCGGTTGCCTTCAACCAGATTGCGCCGAAGGACGACGCCGGAAGGGCACAACCGAACAAAGTGTTTTCCGAGAGCGACATCAAGCTGGTCGTCAACGGAATCCTGAACGCGTGCGACGCCAATGACGGATTGAAAGACGGCATGGTGTTCAACACCCGCGCCTGCAAGTTCGACCCGGATGTGCTGGCGTGCAAGGGCAACAAGAACGATTCCTGCCTGACTTCGCAGCAGACGGCCGCGATCAAAAAGGCTTTCGCCGGGCCGCGAAATTCGCGAGGCGATCTCGTCTATCCTATGAACGGTTATGACGCGGGCATCGCGAATCTGCTGCCGAGTCCGAAGCCGCCCGCGAATCCGGGCAGGGCCGGCGCGGCGCCGCCGCTGACGATCGATGTCGATCAGCGGCTGTTTGCGTTGCTGGGAAATCCGCTGGAGGCGCTGACAGATACCACGTGGACCAACCTGAGCACCTTCTCGGCGCACGGTGGCAAACTGCTGTTCTATCACGGGATGAGCGACCAGGCGTTTTCGGCGATGGACACACTTGACTACTACCAGCGGATGGCCAAAGCCAACGGCGGCATGGATAGAGTCGAGAACTGGAGCCGCATGTACCTGGTGCCGGGCATGTACCACTGCCGGGGCGGCGAGTTCGCACTGGATAATTTCGATCTGCTGACGGCGGTCGTCAATTGGGTGGAGAAGGGCACGGCTCCGGATTCGGTGGTCGCAACCGGCAAAGCTTTCCCCGGCCGGAGCCGCCCACTGTGCGCTTATCCGAAGTATGCGTATTACAGGGGCCAGGGCGATCCGCAGGATGCGAAGAACTTCGAATGCCGCGAATGAAACGGGCATGGCTTGCCTTGGTGGCAGCCGCAGGACTCGTCGCCATCGGCGCCGGCGCACAGACGAAGCCGCACCCGAAATTTCATTTACAGGAGGCCAGCATCGCTGATATCCAGCGGGCCATCCTTGCGAAACAGATCACGAGCACGGGCGTCGTCGATCTGTACCTGAAGCGCATCAAGGCCTATAACAACCCGTGCGTCAACGAGCCAACGGGAATTCTCGGCCCGATCACGACGATTCCGCACGCGAAGCAGATCAATGCGTTGTCGACGCTGAACCTGCGTCCGGCGGCGCGTGAGAAATGGGGGTTCGACGAACGCAAGGCGCGCAGCCTGACGGAGCGAGCGGATAACGATCCAACCATGCCGGACGCGCTCGAAGCCGCCGCCGCAGAGGACCGCTATTTCCAGCAGAACGGAAAACTGATGGGTCCGCTGCACGGCGTCGTGATGGCGATCAAGGACCAGTACGACACGTTCGATATGCGGACGACCGCGGGCGGCGATGTGCAGTACGCGAACGACCGTCCGCCGGAGGACGCCACGTTCGTCAAACGGCTGCGTGACGCCGGCGCGATCATTGTGGCCAAGGCCAATCTGGCGGAGTATGCGGTCGACGGCGCGCGGAGCTCGTTCGGGGGCACGTTCTGCAATCCCTACGACACGGAGCGCGAGCCGGGGATGTCGAGCGCCGGCTCGGCTTCATCGGTAGCGGCGAACCTGGTGACGTGCGCGATCGGCGAGGAGACAGTAGTGTCGATCCGATGGCCGGCATCCGTAAACAGCCTTGTCGGACTGGCGCCCACGGAAGAACTGGTCAGCCGCAAGGGAATGATGGGCGCGGGGCTGAGCATGCGCACCGGTCCGATCTGCCGAAGCGTGCGGGATGCCGCGAAGATACTCGACGTGATCGCGGGATATGATTCCAGGGATCCGCTGACTGCTTTCGGGGTCGAGCGCAAGCCGGCCAGGCCGTTTGCCAGTTTCGCGGGGACACCGCTGAACGGGCTTCGGATCGGCGTGATTCGCGAATACATGTCGAAGAAGCTCTTCTCGAAGGCTGACGAGGAGAGCATCGACATCGTCGAGCGCGCGATCGCGGATGTGCGTAAGCTCGGGGCTACCGTGGTAGACCCGGGTCCGGAGGGCACCTTGTTTCAGGGCTGCATCGCGCGCTATGCCCCGGAGCTTTTAAACAGTGCGCTGCCGCGGCAGTATCGGAATCTGTTTGCCGCCGACAAGCCGGAGCCGGATCTCATCACGTCGCTTCTCGATATGCGCTTCGATCCCGCGCAGGTGCCGGCGGGTCTCACCCTGCGCAGCCTCAACTCCCCCGGAGTGGCGGGCGAGGGCAAGTACGAGATAGACCTGTATCTGCGGGAGCGCGGTGACGCGAACATCAGGACGAACGCAGACCTGATCTCGAAGGCGCAGTTTTACAGTGATCCGAACTTTCCGGACCGTAAGCAGGCGAGGGAAGCGGCCGAGCGGGCGACCACGCTCGATACCTCTGCCCGGCTGCAGACCCGATTCGCTTATCAGAACATGCTGCTGCAGTGTATGCAGGAACAGAACCTCGACGCGCTGATGTCGCCGATGTCGACGGTTCCGCCGCGCAAGCTGACGTCGCCGCGGGAGCCGAACGCGAATGGACGGCCGCCGATCGGGTGGTCGTTTATCGGGCAGCAGGGATTTCCCGCCATTACGGTGCCGGCGGGATTTACGACGCAGGTCCTGGATCGCGTGCGGGATGGGAATGGAACGCGGCTGGCGGATCCGGTGGCGGCCGCGCTGCCGGTTGGAGTCGACTTCATCGCGCGTCCGTTTGACGAAGGGTTGCTGGTGCGGATTGCTTCGGCGTATGAAGCGGCGACCAAACATCGGAGGCCGCCGCCGGAGTTTGGGCCGCTGCCGGGTGAGCCGTAGCGTTGCGATTCGGCTGAAGCGGTCTCACGCTGAGCCATCCTATATTTCCGCTAAGGCGGATGACAACTAATAGACGATAGTGCCAACGACGCCCACGCCCGGATGGAATTACCGTCGCGTCGGCGATTGTCCGGCATAAGCTTTCTATCAAGCCCTCCGCCAGCCCGTGGCAGTAATCCTCCCTCACGATCAGTAAGATGTTGGATTTACT
Organism: Bryobacteraceae bacterium; assembly: GCA_035552355.1. Lineage (GTDB taxonomy): Bacteria > Acidobacteriota > Terriglobia > Bryobacterales > Bryobacteraceae > BOG-234. The sequence goes on from DASZLP010000207.1 coordinate 10,026, forward strand.
GAGCCGCCCACGCCAGTAAGCGGTGCTCCACCGAGGCCCCAGCAAGATGAGAAACCAAAGTACCAAAGGTAATAGTACAAATTGTTCATTACTGGAGTTGAAAATCAGGCTAATAACTGCAACTAACCACTGTTACTATTAGAACCAATGAAGGCAGCAGGAATGATATTCGCAGCGCGCATTTTTGCCTGCTTGCCGCTGCTGGTTTCCGCTGGTTTCGCGGTGCTTCCAGCCAACGCCGCCGGCCTGGTTCTGTACGTCGCGAACGGCACCTCTGTCAACGGGTACCAGTTGAGTCACCAGAACAATTCGGCCCTGAGCGCCGCGGGTACTTTGACGCCTTCGACTCCCTGGACCGATGCCTTCGCTTTAACCGTCGATACGTCAGGCGACATTTACGTCGCCGACGCGGGCGCGAATCGAATTGTGGAGTTCAACTCATCCGGCGTACAAACGGCGGTCTTCAATATTCCGGCTGATGGCACCGCCGGAGGCATCAGCCCACAGGAGATTGCGCTCGACAGCGCGGGCAATCTTTACGTAACGTCTTACGACGGTGTGATTAGTAAGTTCGCGAGTTCCAACGGCGCGAGGACGACCATCGAGACGATCCCCCAGGCACGCGGCATCGCTACAGATCCGATCAACGGCGAGACTTATGTTTCGACATCCGGTCTCGGGGACGTGACGCTGGACTCTTTCACGACCGGTACAAGGGGAGCGGTGAACACGGTCTATACGACCGGCGACTACCCTGATGGGCAGCTCCGCGGTGTCACCTTAGACGTCAATAACAATATCTATCTCGCGGACTCGACCTGGAACGCCAACCACGGTTACATCGAAAAAATTACCCCGGGCGGTGTTGCCACGACGTTCATCACGGGTCTCGATGGGCCCAATGCGCTCGCCATCGATGGCAGCAATGGCGCCGACCTGTATGTGGCGGACTATTTCGCCGGCGACGTCGAGGAGTTCGCCCTGAGCGACGGCGATCTGGTGTCGACGGTTGTGAGCGGACTGGGGAACGTCTCCGGAATCGCACTGAGCGGCGGAGGGCTGAATACCGGCGAAGAGCCTGTGTTTTTCGGGGACATTGGGCACAATGCTCCCGAACCCGCTTCGGCCGCGCTTTTGGCGCTCGCGCTTGTCCTGTTCGCGATAGCCAAATTCCGGCGCGTCCGGGCGATTGCGCCGCGCCGATAAGCACCAGCGCACGCGCTGGTTTGATCAAACCACGTGAGCCTCGACTACTAAGCAGGCCGATGCGCGCGGAGGAACGAATGAACCTGGCGCACCGCCAGCGGTATCCGTTCCTTTGGCTCTTTCCAGGGAAACATGCTGACTTCCGCTTTTGGCGCCAGCATCGCGCATTCCATCGCGACCGCGTACGGGTGCGCGGGAACCTCGTCCGGCAGGATCAGCACCGGATTCCGGCAACTGCGCACGAAATCGCGTGTCACGGTGAACACGAAGTCGGGATTGGTTTCAAACATCCGGACTGTAAACTGCTCGGCCGCCTGGAGGGTGATCTCCGGCCGTTTCGCGCTGATCTGCGCCGGCCAGCTCTTCCAGAATGTGCCTGAATACTTCGGGTCGCGCATCTCCGGACGCCAGCCCACCGGCTGCGCGAGAACCGCCGCTGCAACACGATCGGGAGCGCGCTTCAGGAGACTCCAGATGAATGGGCCGCCAATGCAGAAACCCATCACCATGAACTTGTCGATGCCGAGATGGTCCATCAGACCCAGTTGGTCGTCGGCATAGGATTCCCACGGCCGGTCGACTTCGACGGGGCCTGTGGATTGGCCGCTGGGGGCGTTGCGGAGGTCTGCCGTGATGCAGCGATATTCTGCCTTGAACTCCTCAACAGCGTTGAATGGCGAATTGCCGGTGAAGAACGAGACGGTCGAGTTCAATCCACCGCCCGGGATCAGCATCAGCGGGAAGCCGGCGCCGGCCTCTTCGGAGTAGATGCGCGCCTGACCTTTTTGGTAAAACTTCCCTGGTCCTTCGATGGCCGGCTGCTGCGCGAATGCGCGCGGCACGGCGGTTGTTGCCGCTGCCGCGGCCGCTGCCAGTATGGTGCGTCTTGTCGAACCCATGATCGGCGTTCTCCTCGACTATAGATCGTAATCCTTTGTGGATGGTCCCTGCGGCATTTCTAAATTATCCCGTGACGAGGCCGATTAATTCGTTCACATCCGCGAGCTCGTCGATTCGCCAGCAGAGCCGGATGGCTTCGTCCACATTGCCGTGAGCCTGGTCGCGGAATTTCTCTTCGAGCTGCGCGTCGGTCAGCGGCCGGTGAACATTTCCGAGCGATTGCTCGACGAATTCAGTAATGCGCTCGCCGCTGGCCAGCTCGACTTCGAGATGAACCTGGTCTTCGGTGATCGACGGATCAGCCGTGGCCGTGGCAAGCTCGCGCACCCGCCTGATCGCCGGATCGTTGACCGCTTCGTCGGTATATTCGCGAATCCCGGCCTTGCCTCGCACGAGTCCGACGGCGGCGCCATGATAGACGGAGAACTTGCCCTGCAGCCCTTTCGTGATGTTGGTCTGATTGCAAAGATCGAGCACCAGCGGCGCCACGCGCAGCCGAACGGCCGCGATGGAATCGGGCGCGGGATGATATGCGCGATGAATCCGGATTGCGCCGTCGATGGCAGGGTGGTTCACGATCCCGCACGGAAACGGCTTATATGTGTTGGCGCGGAGCTCGTAGTCGACGTCGAGGCCGGCAGTGATTTTCGAGAGGTCATGGCGCGCGGCCTGCACGGCGGCGAAGCCGCGGGGCCCTTCGAGTCCATGTTCGCCCGCGGTGAAGCCGGACTGTGCAAGCAGCGCGCCGGCGTATCCATTCTGCGCGGCGCGGCCGGGGTGGAACGACTTCGCCATCGACCCGAACATTTCGCGAATGCCGGCCGCCTGTGTGGCGGCGAGGCCGAGATTCCAGATCGTCTGCTGGTGCGTGAGCCCGAGCAGTTTTCCGATGGCGGCCGCGGCGCCGAAGACTCCGGCGGTCCCGGTGATGTGCCAGCCGGCGTCATAGTGCGCGGGATATACGGCGTTGCCAATGCGCATCTCGGCTTCGAATCCCGTGATAAAGGCCTGCATGAAGTCGTGCCCGCTGATGGGGTGCGCGCTGGCATAAGCGAACAGCGCCGAGGCCACCGGCGACGTGGGATGCATGTAATTCTTCGGCGTGGTGTCGTCGAAATCGTAAACGTGCGAGCTGATGCCGTTCATCAGAGATGCATGCAGCGGGTCGAGGCGCTCGGAGCGTCCAAGCACGCTGGCGGTGGCGGGTCCGGAATAAGGTCCGAAGGCGCGGATGGCGAGATCGACCGCCTCGTCGCGGCTGCCGCCGAGCGCGCATCCGAGATAGTTGACGATAGCGCGGCGGGCTTCCTGGCGAACGTCCTGCGGGACGGTTTCGATGCGATTCGAAACGATCCAGGAGGCGAGTGCGGCGGTCTCTGACATTCCGTCCAGTTTATGAGATCGGGTTGAGTAAACTAATGCAGAGCGTTGCATGAGAGACCATGACTGCGGACTTGCTTGACGCGAGCCGGGCGTCGATGCATGCCGAGGCCGACGCGATCGGGTGCGCGGCGCAGCGGCTTGACGATCAGTTCCTGCGCGCGGTCGAGCTGATCCGCAGGCATTCCGGGAAAGTGGTTGTCACTGGGCTGGGGAAGTCGGGCTTCGTGGCGCAGAAGCTTGCGGCGACCATGTGCAGCACCGGCACGCCGGCTGTGTTCCTGCATCCGGTCGATGCGCTGCACGGCGATGTGGGGATTTACGCGGCGGGCGATCCGACGATCATTCTCTCGAAGAGCGGGACGACGCTCGAGCTGCTGCGGCTGATACCGGTCCTCAGGGAATTGAATTCGGCGATGATCGGCATCGTTGGAAATCGCAACTCGCCGCTGGCGCGCGCGATCGATATCCTGCTCGATGCATCGGTGCGGGCGGAGGCCGACCCTTTCAATCTTGCGCCCACCGCCAGCACGGCTGTCGCGAATGCGCTGGGAGACGCGCTGGCGCTGGCCGTAAGGCAGGCGCGGAATCATACGCCGGAGCACTTCGCGCAGTTGCATCCCGCGGGGCAGCTTGGCCGCAATCTTCGGGTCAGCGTGGCGCAGTTGATGCACCGCGATGAAGATGTAGCGTGGGCGACGCCGGAGAGCTCGATGAAGTCGGTCCTGATCGCCATGAACAAGTGTCCGCTTGGAGCTGCCTGTGTGCGCGGCGCGGCGGGCGAGCTCGCGGGGCTGATCACGGATGGCGATCTGCGGCGCGCGCTGCAGAGCATCGACGATATCCGTGAGGTGAAAGCGGTGGATGTGATGTCGAGCCATCCCGTCACGATCGGTCCGGAGGCATCGTTGCAGGATGCGCTGCGCCTGATGGAAGACCGGCCATCGCAGATCTCGGTGCTTCCTGTCATCGACGGCGGCCGTTGCGTCGGACTCGTGCGATTGCACGATCTGTATCAGACGGATCTCCTATGAACTGGGACAAAGCCAGCCGCGAGATCCTCACCGGGTCCATTTCCAGTCGCGCGGCCAAAGAAGAGCTCGGCCAGCGCATTGCCGAAAAGGTCGAGGACGGGCACGTGATCGGCGTCGGTTCCGGCTCCACGGCTTACCTCGCGATTCAGGCGATCGCGCGGCGCGTGCGGGCGGAAGGGCTGCGGATAACGGCGATCTGTACGTCGGCTGAAGTCACACTGGCGTGCGTGGCCAGCGATCTTCCGGTTGGATCGCTGTTGCAGTTGCGCCCCGACTGGGCGTTCGATGGCGCGGACGAAGTGGATCCGGCGCGCAACCTGATCAAGGGCCGCGGCGGCGCGATGTTCATGGAGAAGATCCTCATCGACGCGTCGCCGAAGAGTTACATCCTCGTCGATCAATCGAAGTTGGTGGAACGGTTGGGAGAGAAGTTTCCGGTGCCGGTCGAAGTGTTGCCGGCAGCGTTGCGTTTCGTGGAGCAAAGGCTGGCCGCGCTGGGCGCGGTTGAGATTGTGTTGCGGCTGGCCGTGAAGAAAGACGGGCCGGTGGTGACGGAACACGGCAATTTCATTTTCGACACGCGCTTTGGCGCGATCGGAAATTTACTCGAGCGGGATATCAAAGCGATACCCGGAGTGATCGAATCGGGCCTGTTCATAGGCCGCGACGTCGAAGTAATGGTGGTGTAGCGGGCCACAAGCGCCCAACGCACGTGGATTTTGTCCGCCGATTTTATGCACGAGCCGGCAGTGGGGCATATTGTCGATCGGCCTGGTCAGGTGCTCCGCATTACGGTTCCCTGCCGCTTTAACTCCCCGCAAAATATCCCGCTCTTACTGGAGTAACTTTCCATGAACGCGGAGTGATTAAACAAACTATTTAGCCAAAACGCAGCAGGATATTGTTTGTACGTGCGCGGATTCTCGACTAATCTGAAGGTCAGCTATGGAGGGCGCGCGTTCGGAACGGCTCCTCTCCATGCTGCATCAGAAGACACGCTGCATCAGAAGACATGCCGCATCAGAAGAAAGGACATTTGCGATGAGAAAAATGCAAATGGGATTGTGGTTCCTGTTCGTGGGAGCGCTGGCTCCTCTGGCTCAAGCCCAGGGGCCGAATGATCCCTTTGGCGTGGACATGGAACTTATTGGGAACTGTTTTTTACCCAACTTATTGCCCGCTGCTCGATACAGCGGTCAGCGCCAACGCCGGCTGGGTGCGAATCTTCGTACCCTGGGAGTTGGTGGAATCGAACCAACCCACGGGCACTCCGCTCGCCGGCGTGAATGGTCAGATGAGTGGCCAACATTCATATGACTGGACGTATCCGGACAATATAGTCACGAACGCGATTAACAGGGGGCTCCAGGTTTACGTGCAAATTTACTGGACTGCGGCGTGGGCCAACGGAAATCCCTATCCCTCGTGCGATCCGGTCGCAGCCTCGACAGCGGGCCAGTGCTACGTCAGCGGCGTTCCGGTGGGCAATCCGCAGGGTTACCCGCCCATGGCGACACTCAACGTTGGCGGAACGAACGTGCCGCCTCACTGGCGCTGCAGGATTTCGCTTACAACCTGGCGGCCCGGTATCCTCAGTGAACTATTTCGGCCCCATCAATGAGCCGAATTTCACCAGCAATTACAATCCTCCCGGTGGGTTTACGGGCAACTATCTGAACTATTACATGCAATATCTGGTCTGGCCCGTGTCGAGCGGGATCAAGGCATACAATTCCGCCAACAAACTGGTTGGTCCGGATGTCGGCCTGACCGCCGGCGCCGCAAGCGGTCTCAACAGTTTCATTTCTCCACTGCATCAATATTTCAGCAGTTCGTTCGACGTCTGGTCCGTTCACGACTATAGTTCGGATCACGGCGGCACGAGGACCAATATGGATAATGTCTTCGGTGTTGTAGGTTACAGCGCGCCCGTATGGCTGACGGAAGTTGGCTACAGCGCGAGTAATCTCACGGATCAGTCAAATAACATAACCGGTCTTTACGTTGACCGCTACAACCGTTCATACTACTGGCCCAGGGCCTTTTATCATTCGCTCCAGGATCAGTCCTACGGTCTCATGGATCAGTACGGAACTTAATTAAGACCGTCGTTCTATAATTACCAGACTCTGTATGGACGTTGATCTCAGCTTCACGCGTGCGGGGCGCCGCGGATGGCGCTCCGCTCAATTTCGATGCGATTCAGTCAGCTGCGCTCAGATTAGCGTTCGACAAAGTGCTCGCAGGTTGAACGCGGGCTTGTTGCCCGCGCCGTGTCTGGTCAACCGCCAGATATCCACAGGAAATAACGACAAGAAAAACGGTCAGGACCTCGCTGTCACCCAGATTTACTTCGAACAATCCGCTGACCATGATTCCGATCACGGTAGCGATTCCGGCATACAGCAGGAATCGCTCCTCACGTCGTTCCTCCGTAAGTCGCGCCAGAGCACGATGAAAGTCACGTATGATCGATAACAACATCCAAATCATCATCAAGAGGGTCGGAATGCCTCGTTCCGCCGCGTATTGAAGGTAGAAATTGTGGAGGTGCTGGTAGAAGCCCGGCGGCAACGGACGCGGCGTGTCGGCGGGCAGATAATCCAGAAAGTGATACTTCGTTTCATCGAGTCCAATCCCGAGCAGGGGATGAGCTTCGATCATCCGGATTCCGGTCTTGATGCAGATCACCCGGAATTCATTTGAATCCACGTTTTGCTGGGGCCGGAAGATGGATCTGAAGCGATCGTGCACCGGCCCTGGAATCGCCCAAAGCAGAATCACCAGCAGAGCCGGTGTAAGAACAGCCACCCATCTCTTCCAGCACCACAAAAGCCACACACCTCCGGCGGCGCATCCGAGCCACACGGTTCGCGTTCCATTCGCAAGCAGCACGAGGGCTATCAGTCCGCAGCCGGCGCTCGCCGCCAAACGTTCGATCCGGCGATCCGGTCGCAAGCCGAACAATACATAAGCCAGCAATACGAGCAATACGACCATATCCTGTCCAGCGAAAGTTATCGGGAGACTCATGGATCCGGCGAAGCGGGCATTCAGGTAGGCCAGGTAGATATTGCTGTGCTGGACATAAGCTGAGTGAAGCCGTGACACGAATTGAGCCAGCCCGAAAATGGCGATCGAAGCTTCAAGCGCCCCCCACGTCACGAAAAGTCGCACGGCGGCAGCGGCCGAAAAGGCCGAGGACACGACCAGCAAGGTAGAAAAGACGAACATTTTCCTGAGCTGGGGAAGCCCGTGCAGCGGACTGGGCGAGAATACCAGGGCAAGCAGAGTGCCCACCAGAAAAAGAGCCAGCGGCAGCCACATGCCCGGAACCCTCAGCGGCCGATGCCGGGACGCGAAGAGCAGGGCGAGCGAAATCGCGAGCAATGTCTGCGACAGAGATATCGATATCAGGATAAGAACTGCCGCCGCGAACGCCGCCAGGAATGAGGCGCGAAAGAGATTCTCCCGTGAAACCGGCATCTGCAATGTGATTCTAATGCGGTGCGTTGAACACTGCAAGATCGATATCGCCGAACCTGTCGACATAGCTCTGCCAGCCCTTCAATTCCGGACGTGACGCGAACCAGTTCCGCCAGAACTTATTGGTGCCGTAGATCAGGAAGCGCTTTTTGCGCGGCAGCACATTCCGCACGAGCGTATACGCATATTGCTCCCCGTCCGGGGCGGCGGCGCCGAATGGAAATACATAGATTCTGCCTTTTACCGGGTAGTACTCCAGATGTGCATATAGAAACCCGGGGAGTGGATAATTTGGCTGCCAGGCCGGGGTGCGCGCTTCAACGAAGGGGCTGAGCACGATAACCGGAGTATCGGGGATTATCGCGAGGCGCCTCTCTTCCGCCGCCGCCGCGCGCCAGTCTGAGTTGTCGTGTCGCGAATTGGCGCCCCTCCAGTTCCCCATAACCAGCAAAACGCCCACGCCCAGCAGCATCGAGGCTTCACGCCAATATCGGTCTGGAAGCGAAAAGCCGGCGGCGGCGGTAGCGGCGAGCGCCGCGCCCGGCAGCATGATCGAAAGATACCGGTCGATAAAGACGCTGTTTCCGGTCAGGTTGGAAAAGATATACAAGGCGACCGGTTGCGTCAGCCAGCATGTCAGGATCAGTCCGAGGGAGCCTGGCGCCGGCCGTGTCTCGGGTCTGGTCCAGCCGTAAAAGCCGGCGAGAATCATGGCGCCGCCTCCGCAAATCACAACAAGGCTCCACCGGATCGCGTGCTGGAACTGCCGGAGTCCGGGAACTTTCGTAATGACATGCGCTCTGGCGTCGCGGAGAACTGATATGGCCGTCACGGCCGTTGGCGTCATTATTAAAGCCATCAGCACGAACACCAACGCGGCGCGCCCCCAGGTAACCGCGGTCTGCCGATTCCAGATCCGTACTGCCGCGTAAAAGACATACGTCAGATACACCGGCCAGTAAATCAACTGAATCGACCAGAGGAGGCCGCCGAGAAGAACGAACAGCAACGCATCAACCGGCCGATTCGAGTCCAGCCAGCGAATCAGGAAATACAGGGCCGCCAGAGCCACACACATACCGAACGCATACGGCCGGGCGTCAGCCGCGTGATAATTTATCCCCCGTAAACCCAGACAGGCAAAGACCGCGAACCACGCCGAACGGGGATGAATGAGACGGGTTGCCATGCGTCCCACGAAAAACAGCGTGAGTGCCATCGATAAAATCGATGGAATTCGCCACGCCACCTCGGAGTTTCCAAACAGATGTCTTCCGGCTTCTGGCAACCAGTAATATGTGGACGCCGGCACCTGTGGCGCTACGGCGAAAGAGGCATCCCCAGGATGCGTGACAACAAACGCGGTGACCGTTTCATCGACCCAGAAACTCGACGGCAGTTGCACCAGCCAGAGCCGGCCGATGCAGACCGCCAGCAGGATGAAAGGCAACTGCCGCAGTGCCATCGATCGGATTTGCGCTCCGAATCTGTTCAACATCGTCGACGATTGTGAATGGCTCCTGAGGGCAGCTCTGGTTTGTATAAACCCCGAAGGCGGCGATAAGTGCTTCTGAAGGCGGCTCAGTTTTGACTATCCACCACCAACCGCCCCCGGAGGCCCTCGACCTGTATTGCCGCGAAGGCCAGCACGATACCGATTATGTCGTCACGGACATCCCACCATTCGAACAGCGTATAACCCATGACGAAGTGCTGTGCGGCTTCGATACCGATTGCGAGACACGTGATCGCTCCGGCAACCCGAAGTTCCCGTCTACGATCGGATGCCAGCAGAAGGGGCAGAAATGCCGCGCCGTAAAACGACACAAAATGATAGACGCGATGCAGAAGGCTGGCGGGACGAGCTTCGATGGGGCCCGGCTGCGTTGTGCCAATTGCGATTTTCATGCTCGTTGGCATCAGCGAGCCGGCGATGACGCCGCAGATCCAGATTATGGCGAACCATCGAACGGCACGGCGCTTCATTTCGATCGGCAGATCTTTCGCGCCGGATCGCGTCGCTTCGACGGCGGTGCGTCAACCGCGTGGCAAGTGCCCGCGATCCGAGCACCTTCCATGGTAGTCAATGTGAAACCCAGGGTACGCGGGATCCGCAACGCAAAACGCCTTCATGCCCGCATTTCGAAGAAGTGTGCTCCGAATCGAGTGCGATCAGGTACAATTCATTTTATCTTTTTGTGGATTTTTTCAGGGCGATGGGCTGTGAGCGACACCTGATGAAAGCCTGATTGCCTCGCAGCCCACGCATTTGCCCGACCTCGACCGGCGGACCTGAAGATATTGTTCACGCCCGGATTATCCGGCAGCCCAAAGCTTATCCTGTTTATGACGACTTCTATAAGGCGCATCCTGCCCGCGATGATCGGTAATCGGCAGAAGCGGAATGCACAAATATAAGATCGGGATCATGCCGGAACGACGACGCCCGGTACGACAAAGAAGTTCGGTTCCGGCGTGACCGTATCCTCGACGGAGCGGCGGTTTGTCCCGGAACAGCGTGCCCGATAACGAGTCGCTGAAGCGACATTCTTGCGGAGTGTTGTGTGGCCGAAGACGAGCCTCTCACCGATAATCGACTTCTTCCGGAGCCATCGAGTCGCAGCGCTACGCTCACGCTGCTGCTGTTGGTTGCAGGCTATCTCGCCATTCTGCTGGGACTGATACCGGTAAAGCCCCTGTGGCTCGATGAGGTGCTCCAGCTTACTGGAACCGTGCTCAGTGACTGGGGTAAGTTCATCCAGCACGTCGTGGCTACTCCCGGCGGCGCGCCTCTCGGTTACCTGAGTCAGCATTGGCTGGTTTCCGCGGTGGGTTTGAATATCTGGAGCGCGCGCCTGGTTTCCGTGCTCGCGGGCACTCTCGGGATGATGCTGTTTGCGGTGCTCGCCGGAAAAACGGGGCTGTCTCCGGCCTCCGTGATCGTTGCTGTGTGTTTGTGGATGATATGTCCCTCGTTGCTTCGCTATTCATTGGAAGCGCGGCCATATATGCAGGCACTGGCACTGGCAATTGCCGCGGTACTTTGTCAGCAGAGACTCGAGAGCACTGGCGACCTCAAATGGGCGCTGGCGGTAATTGCCTGTCTCGGAGCCGCGGTTTATTCGCAGCCGTTCGCGATATTTGCCCCGGTGGGATACGCCCTTTTCAGTCTGCCATTTAAGCCACGGAAATACCAAAGCCTTACGTGCGCCGCGATGGCCGCCGCGGTATTTCTGTTCCTGCCATGGTATTTCCTCACGCGTCATCACTGGAGCGCCGCTATCTCTCAGACAAAGGGCGGCTTCGAATTGAAATGGTCGCTCGCTTTCATCCTGATCAAAGAATGTCTCGGGGATGGATACGCCGCCTCGGTACCGGTGCTGGTGCTTGCCGGCCGCCGCGCGTGGAGGACATGGCGGTCTCCCGCTGCTGGTTCGCAGGCGCCGATTATTGGCGCGATTCTATCGGGGGTCGTGCTGGCGCTCACAAGCGATGCCCTGTTTAATTATTTCTACGCAAATCGACAGCTTTTGTACGTTCTCCCTTTCGTGCTGTTGATCGCGGCGGATGAGATTGTCTATTTGTGGTCCCGCGGCGGCGTTCGTCGCGCTCTGATGATTGCTCTCGTGTCGTTATTTGCTGCCGCGTCGGTTGATAAGGATTACCGGTATTTCTCGGACACGCACGAAGATTGGAGCGGGTTTACAGCGAAAATCGCGGAATCGCTCGACGGAGGTTGTCTTCTCGCGCCGGATAAAAACGACATCGAACTTTACGCCATTTTTAACCCTCATATCCCGGCCAGCGTTTGCGATTCCGCGGCGTTGGCGAGGCGTGTCATCGTCGCGCGACACGCCTACACCGATCCTCAGGCCGGACAGTCCGCCGAATCAGGCCTGCTGCGGGCCGGGTACACGCGGGTAGCGACTCAGAAGCTGGGATTCGGCGAGATCGATGAATTCGAATTGACGAGGTAGTGCAAACCTGCTGGTCCGGGTCGCCTGGAAGACCCGCGGCCATTGATCGAAAACAGGCGGGCAAATGCCGCGCGAGCATGCATCCCCGGGGTCGCCCTCGAAGTCGACGCTCGCGCCGATGGCCAATTCGCCCGATTTCGGCCGCAGATCCGGATGCCGCGCGGATCGCCTGGGGTAACGTCAGGTCTGGCGCTCACAAACACAGCACCAGTGCGATTGTATCGGGCATGAGCAACTCACTGGGCCTGCAGCCCGGCCATGGCGAATGAAAATGCTCAATCGTGGCCAACGGAGAAGCAATAATTTGCGGGCATTTTCGTAGCGGTGCCCGCGGCACGCGGCGTGTCTAACCAACCAGCTACTGAGGACCTCGGCCACGACCGCGGCCCGGTGCGGCAGCGCCTTCGGGCGCCGGTTCGGTCTTCGGTTTGGCTTCGCCGCGATGGCAGGTATAGCACGTCACGTGGCGCTGGCCATCCGGAAAGCCGGCGTTGATATCGGCCGCAATGCGCAGCATGTTCCGCGCAATGCTTTTCTTCGCGTTGGCATCGCTGGCGAAATCGCCCTGCACGTGGCAATAGGTGCACTGTACGCCCAGCGCGGTGCGGAATGCGCCCATCGTCTGCTGGAGGTTCACGTCCGCAGGAAGAATTTTGAGATTTTTCGGAGGCCCGGGCGGTATCGGAACCGGCGCATCTCCCCCGCGCCCGCCACGCTGGGCGAGCAGGCTGAAGGAGCACAGGAAGAGCAGAAGAAGGAGTGTTCGCACGGAGCACATCCTAATACCGCCCGGGCAGTGGTGTCAAACTGACTTAATTCAATTTCGGCGTGGAATTGAGATCGGGGACGAGTTACTGCGGGAAGTCCAGCGCGGTTTTGGTTCCGCCGATCTGGATTTCACTGACGATGTCCTTGCCGTTAACGCGTTTGGAGTGAACGATTGTTTCGCTGTACTTCTTTTCGGACGTCTGCACCGTGGCCGTCGTCTCGAATGTCTTGCCGTTATCGTTGGCCAGTGTTACTTTGGGTCCGTCGAAGCTGAGCTTGTAAGAGCCGCTCTCGACCTGCATGGGACCGAGCACCGCCGGCGCACCGAATGTTACGTCATATCGCTTCGAGGCAGCCACTGAAAGTACGGCCGCCGCGGCGAAAATCAGGAGTTTCATTTTCATACTGATTAGATGCCTGATATGCCAGAAACGTTGCTTGTTTCTGAATCGGAAGTACCGATCCACGCCATCAAAAAGTGTTATGTAAACGTGCGATGACGGCGGCGAATCAGTAGACGACGCGATCTTTCTTCGAGTCGAGCTTAGCGGTTTCGAGACCGGGCGCTTTCTTCAGGTCGTCGATCGTCTTGAAGTCGCCGTGATCGGTTCTGTACTTGATAATGGCATCGGCCTGATCGGACGTGATTTCGAGGACACTCGCGATCTCGGCGGAGGGAGCCTTGTTGACGTTCACCTGTCCGAAGTTCTTCGCCAGGTATTCGTTGATCGCGGCGATCTGCTCGTTGGTTGCCGTGGCCCCGCGCGAGACCATATCGTCGACGATGTAAGACCATCCCTGCTTCGTCGCCCGCCGCGAGGCGACCAGATCGGCGCCGTGACACGCGCCGCAGACTTCTTCGACGACGTCCTTTCCTTTTCCCGCGGGGAGATCCTGCGCGAGCGCGGCAGGGACCTGCACCAGCGTGACCAGCGAAAAGAGCACAAAAGGAACGGCGGGAATCAGACGCTTCATATCTCTACTTATATTAATGTATGGGTGCATTCGGTTTAACCCCACAAACGCGCCGACGCGATATCGCATCCCTCGCGCAGCGCCTTCAGCTTGAGCCACACGACCGGCTCGATCACCCATTCGCGTCCGGTGAAAGTTCCGAATCCGCAGTCACCGCCGGCGATGATGCGCTCCCTGTCGCCCACGGCCGCGACGGCATCGGCAACACGCCGCGCCACAACCTGCGGATGCTCGACGATGTTGGTGGTCGAGTCGATCACGCCGGGGATCAGCGCCATGTGCGGCGGCAGCCGATTGCGGCGCAGCGCCTCATACTCATGCTGGTGGCGCGGATTGGCAAACTCGACCGAGAGCGCGCCGACGTTGGCCTGATACAAAACCGGCAGAATCGTTTCGAGTGCCACATCATGCAGGTGCGGACCTTCCCAGTTCCCCCAACAGCAGTGCAGCCGGACACGCTCGCGCGGAATTCCGTCGATGCCTCTGTTGAGGGCGGCGATGTGCTTTTCGATGGCCTTCACGAAGTCCGCATCGGAGAGGTCGCGGTAAAACATGGCGCGGTCCATGGCGAGGTCGGGCGAATCGATTTGCAGAATGAATCCCGCATCGGCGATGGCGCGATATTCGGTGCTCATCTCGCGGGCGAGCGCGTCGAGGTAGCTCTCGTGCGAATCGTAATATGCGTTGAACATCGTCGTCGAGATGATCCCGGGCGAAGGCGCGGTCAGAAAGCATTCGGCGAAACCCGGCACGGCCGCGGCGGCGGCTTTCAGACGGCCGATCTCGCGCGCGATGGCTGAGGCATCCAGATAACGGAGCTCGCTCTGCGCCTCGGGAGCGTTCTGCATGCGGCTCCGTTTGGGAAAGCGGCGCATGAGGTCTTCGATAAGCTCGGGGTATTCTTCATAGTCGCGGCTGCGGCGCCGTTTCGATTCGCCGGCGAAGCCCGACATGCGCTGCGGGACGTAAGTCTGGAAGCCGACGCGCTGCTGCTCACCATCGTTGCCGATGTCGATACCGCCGTGGACTTGTTCTTCGACAACGTGGCGGACCGCGCGGTCCATTTCGCGATCGAGTTGAGCTTTGTCGATGGCCGCTCCTTCTTCGCGGGCAACCAGAAGGGCGGAGAGCACGCTGTTGCGGGGGAGACTGCCGACGTGGGTCGTGAGGATACGGTCACGGCTGATGGTCATGGAAAGACCAGTTTACGCGGCTTCAGTTCCAGCAGTTGCGGTCAAGACCGGTTGGGCGCGCTTTATTTCGGCTGGTGATCGGCAGGATTTGCGGCGGGCGTGCCGCCATACTGCACCGACGACACCTGACTCGTGGGAATGATGCGGGATTCGCCATTCGCGGCCCGAAGCGAAATTGAAGAGGTAGAACTGCTCGTTATGGTTCCGGTGACGGTCGAGCCGTCGTTTAGTGTCACCGTCGCCGTCTGACCCGATCCGGGTCCTGCGAATCTGGCGCAACTCCACGTGGATGTCGCGACCGTTATAAAAAACACCATGACAAGTATTTTCAAAGTTGCTCCTGGCAACGAGCATATCGCCAGAGAGAGCCCGCGCCTTGAGGGTAATTCGATTGAGTTCATTCAGTGATCGCGAGCCGCGCCGATGGCTGTCGCTCGATGATTTGTTTGCACTCGCGCTCGAGCTCATCGGCAACCTCACGTGCGTAGATCAGGAAATGGTGGGCCGACAGAAGCACCATAATCCCCATCCACATCCGGGTGTCGTCGAAAGCGTATCGATGGATCAGCTTTCCCAGGAATTTCCAATAGTCCCGCCGGTAACCGGACCGCATCCCCTGCGTCCAGATGGACGCCGCAAGCAGCCGGAGGTTATAAGACATCGGCAGCGCGGGCGGCTTTTGGGTGGGCCGCGTCTTCCAGACTTCGAGCGATCGCAAGGCCCTCGCAAAAAAGGATTTCGGCTCGTATAACCAGAACAGCAGCCGGCTCAACCCGCCCAGCAGCACCGGCAGCGGGAGGACGGTCTCGAAATTTGGCGCGCTGAAGTTTGTGATGGCCTGGCTGTCTTCGTTGAGCCGGCCTTCTCTTTTCATCCGGTCGAACAGCGCGGTTGTGGGCGGGGCCTGCAGCAATCCCGCCATCGCCCACGTAATGGATGACTTCTCGATGAACTCCCGCTGCCGCTCGAAAATCGTGGCATCGTCCGAGTCGAAACCCACGATGAAGCCCGCAAGCACCCAGAGCCCGCTTTCCTGGATCACGCGCACCTGTTCGAGATTGTTCTTGCGCAGGTTCTGAAATTTCTTCGATTCCTTCAGCGCGTCGGCCGAAGGCGTTTCGATGCCGATGAACACGTACATGAAATTCGCCCGCACCATGGCGGCGAGCAGTTCAGGGCGGTCAGCCAGATCGATCGACGCCTCCGTGTAAAAGGAAAATGGCCGCCCGTGCTCATCTCCCCACTGGCCGAGCGCGACCGCCAGCTCGAGCGCGAACTTCGAATTGCCGATGAAGTTGTCGTCGACGATGAACACCTCGTTGCGCCAGCCGAGCTCGCGCAGCAGGTCCAGCTCGGCTATCAACTGGGCGGCGGACTTCAGCCGGGGCTTTCGGCCGTAGATCGTGATGATGTCGCAGAATTCGCACTGGAATGGGCAGCCGCGGGAAAACTGCACCGGCATCGACGTATACATATTGCGCCGCAGCAGGTCGAAACGAGGCAGGGGACTGCGCGACATGTCCGGCTTGTCCGTGACGCGGTAGACTGCGCGCGCGCCCCCGCCTTCGAGATCGCGCGCAATGCCGGCAAAAACCTCCTCAGCCTCCCCGACCATCACATGGTCGGCCTCGAGACTGACGGCTTCGGGGTCGCTGCTCGCCCAGGGCCCTCCGATGAAGGTGCGTGTTCCAACCGCTCTGGCGCGCCGGAGGACGTCGATGGCATCGGTTCGCTGCGCGTGCATAGCGCTTACGAGGACGAGATCGGCCGCGCGTAAATCCTGATCCGCCACCTCGTCGAATGCATGGTCCAGCAGCCGGAGTTTCCACTCGGGAGGACACAGCGCAGCTACTGTAATGAGCCCGAGCGGAGGAGTCATCGCCGCCTCGGGCAGCATCTGGAGCACGCCTTCGAATCCCCAGAACGATGGCGGAAACTTTGGCCAGACCAACAGAACGTTCAGGTTCGAGCCAAGCGGGGGAAACGACGGGCCTGGCTGCTGGTCAAAACTCCCAGGCAGGACAGCGAGCTCGGATGAAGCCGGAAGACGGGTCGCCAGAGGCATGCTGCTATTCTCTGCCTCGCGGAGCCAAAAGAGAAATTTCCCTGGGGCTGGTTCGCTTATGCGCCCCGCTCCGCTTCGGGTTAAAGTTAAACAATTTCAGGCCGTCCTCAGTAGTCACCCGGGAATCCGGACCGCGCGGCAATACGCGCAGGCCGCCGGTGATGCGGGGCAGGAGCAACAAGCCGAGCAACATTTTGCGGTCGGAATCGCTTTAACTCGTCGCGCCCGCCGGTCGGCCATGCTTTTCGACAATTGCCTCCCACTGCTCCGGCGAGCCACGGCGGCCGCAACCCCGGCCTCGGCCGGAGGCGAGTCGCCCGAGTCAAAGTGAAAATACCAGGTGAAAGTTATATCTGTATCGATTGCCAGCGTGAATAACCAAAATGAACATGCCCGAATAGTCCTTTAACGGTTAGACTGGCTCCGATGGTTGTTCGGCGTCTTACAAGGAAAATGAATAGATACCGGTTGCTTCTTTTGGTCTGCGCCACGTCATGGATCTTGTCGAGCGCTCACGCCGCGTCCATTACGGAAACGATCTATGGCACCATCACGGGCGGCACGGATACGGCTGGCCTGTTCGGCGCGCCGGGAACGGATTTCTCAGGCAGCAACACACCTGTGGAGATTCTTTTCAGCATCGACTCGGACGCCTTTGGCGCCGCCTATCAGAACGGCCAGGGCAATTTTGGCAACATACGCTGCTGCTATGCCTCGTTCCAGGATACCGCTGGCGATAGCGGAGAAGCCTTGAGCGTCACCCTCAACGGTCAATCCGTTATGGTGCTCTCAAGCATGGAAGGGTTCTTCCTGGTGACCAACACATCGAGCAGCCCGCAAACTGATGCGCTTGATGTGAATACCGAAGATATATTAAACGATGAAATCCAGGTGGATTTCGCGGGCGACTCCAATTTTGGGCAATTTAACGGGACCGTTCCCAGCGTGATCGAGGAAGCGCCTGGATTTTTTGCTTCAGTCAACTCCATTACGAGCCTCACTGTAGACGGAGAAAGTTTCACGGTCTCCGGCGCCTCTACCACTGCGCCAGAACCCTCCGCCGCCCTCCTGACCGTGCTCGGCGTAATCGCGCTGGCCGGAGTAAGGCGGATCTTTGGCCACTCATTCTCTTCTCAAGCCATAAAGTAACCACCAGTTCCAACGGAATGCCCGTTACAACCCGCTGCCGCGCACTCGTCGGCTGATCGCTTTTCCAGTGCCCGGTTGAGAGCGGGCGGAACGGACCCCAGTGGGGATTTTGCGGTTCGCGGGCCGCTCTTGTTGCGAACCGCGGATACCGGCCCGATTGCTCGCATTGCATAATGGCGCTGTATCCCATCCGCTATCCGCACGGAGAGCCATGATGCGAACATTCTGCTGATGGCTCTCCCCGAACACTCTTCCGCGGCCCCTGCCACGCGGTACGGTACGTGCTTCGCCACGTTAGCGATGGGGCCAGGGCGCTCGCGATGCGAGAGATTCCGGAAGGGAAGGGAAATCGCCGTGATGCTTTGCACGTTTGAGCCGGGTTCACAGACGTGAATTTCGCACTTGCGACCCGCGCGTTGCGGTCCCGAAACTACAAATTATTTTTCACCGGCCAGGGCATTTCGCTTATCGGCACCTGGATGACGCGAATCGCCACGAGCTGGCTGGTTTATCGCCTCACTGGTTCGGCTGCACTGCTCGGCCTGGTGGGTTTCGCGGGACAGATTCCAGCTTTCGTGCTTGGCCCTGTGGCGGGTGTCTGGGTGGATCGCTGGAATCGTCACCGCACGATCGTCCTCACCCAGATTCTCTCGATGCTGCAGTCCTTTGCGCTGGCGGTGCTCGCGCTGGCGCACATAATAACCGTCTGGGAGATTGTCGTGCTCGCTCTGGCGCAAGGCATAATCAACGCCTTCGATATGCCCGCGCGCCAGTCGTTCGTAATCGAGATGGTCGATCAGCGCGAGGACCTGCCCAACGCCATCGCACTGAACTCTTCGATTGTGAACGCATCCCGGCTCATCGGCCCTGCGATCGCCGGCATCGTGGTCGCCGCTGTAGGGGAAGGGTTCTGTTTCCTTCTGGACGGCATCAGCTATATCGCCGTGATTGTCTCGCTATTGATGATGGTGGTTGCGCCAAAAGGAGCGGGTAAACCCAAACGGCACATTGTGCATGAACTGATCGACGGCTGGCGTTATGTCACTGATTCAATTCCGATCCGCTCGATACTGTTGAACCTCTCCATCATCAGTTTGTTCGGAATGCCGTACTCGGTTCTCATGCCAATCTTCGCGGCCCGCGTTTTGGGCGGCGGGGCGCATACGCTGGGCTTTCTGATGGGCGCCACCGGAGTGGGAGCGCTCGGCGGCGCGCTTGGGCTCGCTACCCGAAAGAGTGTCATCGGGCTTGGCAGCCGGATCGCTGTGACCACAGCGGTGTTCGGCTTGGCTCTGGTCGGGTTCGCTCTTTCGCACTGGCTATGGCTGTCCATGCTCCTGCTGCCGGTCGTGGGTTTCGGCATGATGCAGCAGATGGCCGCAAGCAATACCATCCTTCAGACCATCGTGGACGACGAGAGGCGCGGACGCGTGATGGCGTTCTATTCCATGGCCATTCAGGGTATGGCGCCGTTCGGGAGTCTGATCGCAGGCACTACGGCCGGGCGGGTGGGTGCTCCCGTTACAGTGTTAGGGAGCGGCATTGCGTGTGTATTGGGTGCGATTTGGTTTCGGAATCGTTTGCCGCGTATTCGGGAAGTCGTGAGGCCGGTATATGTCCGGATGGGAATCCTGCCCGAGATCGCGTTGGGCGTTCAGCAGGCCAGCACGTTGACGGAGCCGCCGGAGACTTAAGTGAAACGCGGTTCAGTCAGCCGGGAACGTACGTTTGAGTCGGTCGGCGCTCAGCTTTCACGCTGCTCGCGGCCGAAAAGAAATCGAAGAGGTCGACTGCTGGTTGTGGTTCCGGTGAAGGTTAAGCCGTCGTTTAGTGGCACAGTCGCCATCTGGCCGGCCCCGGTGGGATCGCCCGGAGGTTGTTGTTGGTTGGTTGTTCCGGGCGCTGTAACATTTTCTGTGTAAATTGTTTTTTGGTAGTTTGGCAGAAGGTTTCTGGTGTTCGTTTTTGGGGATG
>DASZLP010000208.1:0-12102 GCA_035552355.1 Bryobacteraceae bacterium
GTGGCGTCGCCTACAACGTCAGCCGGTTATGCGACCGGTAAGTCGAAGTTCGTCTCGGATAAGGTTCTGGTTCCACCGCCGCCTGCCATTCGCGACTACAAGTGGAACATTCTGGAGCCTGAAATTCTCAAGCAGGACTACGCCGCTCTCGAGCACGCGGCCGGGCGTTCCGGGCCCATGCGCAGCACGATCGAAGAGGATTATGGCGAGCTGAAGCGGCATCGTTGGGAGTTCGAGCATCTGACCTCGTTCGCCTACGGAGTCATGACTGCCGATGGGGGAGAGGAAGTCGCATGTGTTTATATCAATCCGAGTAAGAAGGCAGGCTACGATGCCACGGTTCGTTTTCTGATGACGGAGCGGGGCGCCAAAGAAAATCTGGAGCCGGAGCTCACAAGGGCCGTTCGCGAGTGGATCAAGACGAGTTGGCCCTTCACCAAAGTTGCCTTTCCCGGCGTTGACATGCCCATGACCGCGTGGAACGCGCTGCCCGACGTGGGCCGGTAAACCGCATGCGGCGACCATCCATGAAACGAGCGCTGGCAGCGGCCCAGGTAGCGGCAGCGTGTCTCCTGGTGGCGGGCGCCATGGCCTCCGAGCCCGACGGCGCCGGTCTGCAAGCCGGTTCGCTTGCTGAGCCCTGGCTCACCGGAGGCCCGGATTGCTCCACTGTCCCCGATTGGCAGGTGCATGCTTACAATGACGACTTCTATATCCTCCGCGAGTCGGGCTGCATCAACGCCGAGAAACCGTTCCTCTATCTGATATTCGGCGAGGAAAAGGCGCTGCTTGAAGACACGGGAGTCGGAGTTGTTCCCACCGCCCCGGTGATCATGGACCTCCTCGCGAAATGGGCGAAGAAAAAGAACCACACGCCGCTATCGCTGGTTGTCATACACTCTCATGGGCATGGCGACCACACGGCCGGGGATCCGCAATTCAAGGCTTTGCCGGGCGTCCAGTTTATCGCGGCGACGCCGGCGGAAGTGGAGAAGGCAAGTGGGATCTCCGACTGGCCAACAGGCCTCGGGAAGATCGACCTGGGCCGGCGCGTGATCGACGTGATCCCGATTCCTGGGCATCACAATGCCAGCATCGCTCTTTATGACCGCCTCACCGGAAATCTGCTGACGGGCGACAGCCTTTATCCGGGACGCCTTTACGTTCCCGCCGCGGACATTCCCATATATGCGGCGAGTGCGCGCCGGCTGGCCGCCTTCGTCGCGGATCATCCCATTGCGCACGTACTCGGAACCCACATTGAAGAAGGGCGCAAGCCTTACTTCGACTATCCGAGAGGCACGACTTACCAACCGGAAGAACACGTGCTCGAGCTGAGCCGCGCGCATGTTCTCGAATTGAACGAGGCGTTCCTCAGAATGGACGGCAAGCCGGAGACGGTGGTGTATCCCGATTTCGCGGTCGTGCCGCAGGCTCCCGCCACGAGATTGCCGTCTTCGATACAGGCCGGTACCGGCCTGGGGCTGCAGCCGGGTACGGTGCCGGTTGCCTGGAAAACCGGGGGGCCCAATTGTCTGACGGTGCCTGACTGGCAGATTCAGCAGTATAACGACGATTTCTACATCCTGCGCGAATCAGGCTGCATACATTACGAGAAGCCGTTCTTATACCTGATTTTCGGTCGCGACAAGGCGTTGCTCGAGGATACCGGCGTGGCCAGCGTGCCGACTGCGCCGGTGATTATGCGCCTGATGGCCGCGTGGGCGAAGAAGAAAAATCACGCCCCGGTTTCGCTGGTGGTCATCCACTCTCATGCTCATGGCGATCACGTTGCCGGAGACAGCCAGTTCCAGTCGCTGCCGGAGGTACAGTTCATCCCGGCAACCCCCGCCGAAGTGCGAAAGGCGGCTGGTATTGGACAATGGCCGACGGATATTGGTCATATCGATCTTGGGGAACGTATTATCGATGTGATTCCGATACCCGGTCACAACGATGCGAGTATTGCGCTCTATGACAGGTTGACCGGAAATCTTCTGACAGGAGACAGCCTCTATCCCGGCCGGCTGTCCGTCTCCGAAGCGGAAGTTCCCGTTTTCGCGGCCAGCGCCCACAGACTGGCGGACTTCGCCCGCGAGCACCCCATAGCACACGTTCTGGGCACTCACATCGAGCAGACGCGAACTCCTTATCTGGACTATCCGAGAGGCACCACTTACCAACCCGAGGAACACTCGCTCGACCTGACCAGGGCGCATGTATTCGAGCTGGACGACGCTTTCGCATCGATGCACGGGAAAGCGGAAAAGACAGCGCTGCCGGATTTCACCATCGTGCCAAGAGTCGCCAGGGCCGCGGGCGTTTCGGTTGCGCCTGCCGCAACGGAAAAGTGACTTACGAAACCAAACCGCGTTCAGGACCCGCTAACTAAGGCATTGATTTATTGGTCCCTCAGAGCAGGATTCGAACCCACCGAACTCGCGCGCGATGCTGGCCTGGAAAACTGTCGAGCCTATCGCTGGATATCGTTCGCAAGCAGGGCTGGAGCCCGAGCCTCCAGTGAGCTAACTAACCCATTCGCCCGCCAGAGAACTTAGCAACCAACCTGACCCGCCAGTCTTGCCTCGCTGTCGAGGCGATCGAGATAGTCGACCAGCGCTTCGCGCAGGAGCTCAGAGAAGAGTTGGTTGGGCTTTCCCGCAATCTTTCGCTTCGCCGACTCGAGTATCAGGCGCTCGTAGACCTCCTGCGGCAGCGTAACTGTGAGCTTGCGGAAGCTGCCGCGCTGCCCGTAGGGTGGATTTGGATACTTTGGATCGCGATTCATGCGAGCTTCAGCCCATGCGCAGGACTTCCACCGGCTCCTCTGCTGTTCCAGCTTCCAGCAGGGAGCGGTAGGCGATCTTGATCAGCGGGGGCGCGACGATCGTGGTCGCGACCGACATGAATACGACGACCCCGTAGGATTCCCGAGTCAGAATGCCAAAACCGAGACCGATCTGGGCCACGATCATCCCGACCTCGCCACGGGGCACCATTCCGACACCGATCCGGAAGGCTTCGGTCTTACCGAGCCCGAGTGCGCCGATGCCGCAGCCGATGAACTTCGAAATAAGGGCGGCGAGAAGGATTACGATCGCGAGCACGGCCGTGGACGGCTTTGCGAAGGCGGAAAGGTCCACGCGCAGCCCGATGCCGGCGAGGAAGAAGGGCACGAGGAATTCCGAGACGCCCTGCGCGAGATCGCGCTCGCGCGGTCCGGAGGTTTCGGCGAGCGCGAGACCAGCGAGGAATGCGCCCACGATAGCTGCTACACCCGTTGACACAGCGATCACCGCGAGTCCCAGCAGGAGACTTAACGCGACCACAAAGCGACCCTCGGCGGCGCGCAGAGTCTCATGCACGCGGGGCAGCACACGGCCCAACGCCTGTCCTCCCCACTTGGCGACGATGACAGTGAAGCCGGTAGCGAGGAGCGCGGTGAGAGAGAGCTGGAACACGTCCACTTTGCCGTGAGTCAGGCTGCTGACGACGGCAAGCACGAGCAGACCCAGCACGTCATCGATTACGGCGGCGGCGAGAATGACTTTGCTCGAAATCTCATGCAGAAGCCCTTTGGCGGAGAGCACCTGGGCCGTGATTCCGACGCTGGTGGCCACCATGGAAGCGCCCACGAAGATCGCCTCATTGGTTCCGGCGTGCCACGCGAGCATGATCGCGCCGCCCATGAGGAACGGCACGATTACACCCGAACACGCGACCAGGAGGGCGGTGCCGCCGACCTTCAACAGCTCCGATGATTTCACTTCGAGGCCGACGCGGAACAGAAGAAACATCGCCCCGAGATCGGACATTGCCGAAAGAAACTCACTCGGCTGGAGCCAGCCGAGCACGCTCGGTCCAATGAGGACGCCGGCGAGGATCTCTCCGACGATCCCAGGCTGATGCAGCCTTTCGGCGACCTCGGCCATGACCTTCGCCGAGACGAAAAGGATCAGCATGGCCAGGGGAATGCTGACCGCACCACTGTGAGGCATGCCGGATCTGGTCCAGGAGTGCCAGGTCAGGAAAGCCGGGAGGCCCGGCGACGCATGAACATACCGACGCCGAGCAGTCCGGCGATCACCGGCACCGGAGGAACTCCGGCTTTACCGATCAGCAGCGCTCCGACCAGAATCGCCGCGCCGGCATAATACCGCCATTTCCACATCGTTTATCTCCCGTAGATCATCAGACACAGAACGACGGCCATCGCCATCAGCACCAGGGCGGGCATGCGCAATGACTTCGTCCATTCGGGCTTTTGAGTACCCGCGCGCATCAGCGTGCGGATCTCCTGCAGTTGCCGCCGCGCGAGCGTGAACTCCCACGGCGTATTCGCAAGTTCGAGAGCGCGCGCCGTTTCCTTCTCCGCTTTGATGAGCGCCCGCAGCCGGTAGTGCAGCTCGGCGTATTTCAACTGCGCGTAGAAGTGATCGGGCTCGGCCGCGACCGCGGCTTCCAGGGCGTCCATCGATTTGTACACCTGGAAATTCATCGCATAGGCCATGCCGAGGCAGGTCCGCAGACCGGCCGAGGCGGGATCGAACTCGCAGGCTTTCTCGAGATCGGCGATATACTTTTGCAGTAATGCTGGCGGGACCGAATGCGGATCCCGCCACGGGACCGGCGGCAGCCGCCGAGGATACGCGGGGACTGCCGCTTCGTCTGTTGCCAGCGCCGCGGGACTGACTTCAAGCAACGCCGGGGCCATGAGTTCCGTGGTCACCGTTTACGCTCCCGCGGCCTGCGCCTTCAACTCGAACTCCGGATAGCCAAGGGCGCCCATTTCCGGAATGTCGAGGCCTTCGAGCTCGACCTTGGCGCCGACGCGCTGTCCGACGACGGCGTCAATCACCAGGTTCACCACGAAGCTGAACGTGAAGACGAAGCCGATCAGAGTGGCCACGCCGATCAACTGCGCCACGAGCTGGCCGGCGTCACCGTAGAAGAGACCGGTCACCGATCCGTTGACCCCGTTCCACGACCCGCCGTAGTTACTCTTGCCATCGGCGAAGAGCCCTACAGAGATCACGCCCCAGATTCCGTTCACGCCGTGAACCGAGATGGCGCCGACAGGATCGTCCACTTTGGCGGCGCGATCGAAGAATTCGACGGCGAGGCAAACGAGAACGCCCGCGATGAGACCGATGATCACCGACGCCACACTGTTGACGAAGCCGCTGGGCGCGGTGATCGCAACGAGTCCGGCGAGAAGTCCGTTACCGGACATCGACGCGTCAGGCTTCCCGTAGCGCATCCACATGTACAACATCGCGCCGAAGCTCCCGGCCATGCCGGCGAGCATGGTGTTCACCGCGACGGAGCTGATGCGCAGCGCCCCGTTGCCGGACGCCGCGAGTGTGGAGCCGGGGTTGAAACCGAACCAGCCGAACGCGAGGATGAAGCAGCCGGTCAGCACAATCACGATGTCGTGGCCTACGAGCGCGTTGGCTTTTCCACTGCGTGAATACTTGCCGAGCCGGGGGCCGATGATGATACCGAGAGCCAGAGCCGTGACGCCTCCGACAGCGTGCACGACACCGGAGCCCGCGAAGTCCGCGTAGCCGTGGCCGAGTCCGTAGTTGCCGCCGAGGTTGGCGAGCCAGCCGTTGCCCCAGGCCCAGTTGGCGAAGATCGGATAAGTGAACGCGCCCATCACGAACGACGACACCATAAATGCCGCATACTTCCAGCGTTCGGCGGCCGTGCCGGTGACGATCGTGAGCGCGGTATCCATGAACACCATCTGGAAGAGGAACATCACCATCACGCCGACGTCATAGGTGCCGCCCTGCGTGAGGAAGATGCCATGCTTCCCGAAAAGTCCCCAGGCCTTGCCGAAGACCATGATCGAGAACTCGTCGTTCAGCGGATTGGCGCCGCCGAGAGTGGCCACGCCGCCCACGCCGCCTTCCTGAATGGCGAAGCCGATAAGCCAGTAGGCGAGCATACCGACGCCGTAGACCATGAAGTTCATCATCATGGTGTGGTTGGCATTCTTGGCGCGGCAGAGTCCGGTCTCGACGATGGCGAAGCCGGCCTGCATGAACATGACGAGGAACCCGGTGATCAGCGTCCACACGAAGTTGATGGCGATGCGATTCTGGCCGATCTGATTGACGACGTCGCCAACCGAGAGACCCTTCTTCGCATCGCCTACCGGAATGTCTCCGACGTTACCCGTCAGACCGCCATCCGGATCGCCCTTGATCCGCGCGGCGTTGTCCGGAGTCGGCAGCCCCTTGATCTCATCAATCGTGATGGGAGCGGCAACTGCCGGAGGAGGCGCGGTCGCAGGGGCGGCGGCCGGCGCCTGGCCGAATGCCGCCAGCGCGCTGATGAGAAGCGCGGACGTTATAAGAGCGGATCTCTTCATCTATTCCTTCCTCCACGGAGCGTTCTTCTGAAATGCGGGGTTGATCATGCCGAGAATGCCGAACAGGCTTACGAAGATGCCGATCAGCACGATCACGAGTCTCACGGTGTTGCTTGACGAGATGCCTACGCTCGCGGCGGCCACGCCGAAGCCGAGCAGCGTTACGAGGATGCCAACGTATGCCATATTTCCGGTTGTCCTTTCGTGTTCCTTTCCGTCAGCTTTCTTTGTGTTCCCAGGGTTTGCACTTCAGGAAGAGCCCCACGGAAGCTCCCAGAAGCGCGAGCCCCAGGACGACCCAGAGATAGTTGATGTCAGCGGCCAGGCCCGCCGCGATGAAAACAAAAGCCACGATAAATGCGGCGACTGCCTGTGCCTGCGTTGAATTCGCTCCCATTTCCTTTCACCTCGCGTTGAATTTGAAATTTCTTCCTGGCGGCGCTTTAGAGAGCGCTTTCACCCTGATCGTCGTTGCGGATACGAATAGCATCCGTGAGATCATAGACAAAAATCTTGCCGTCGCCGATTTTTCCCGTTCGCGCACTGGACTTGATCGTGTTCACAACCTCTTCGAAACGCGACTGCGGGACAACCACTTCGATCTTGACCTTCGGCAGCAGGTCGACGTTGTACTCCTGCCCCCGGTAAACTTCCTTGTGGCCCTTCTGGCGCCCATGCCCGCGAACGTCGGTGATCGTCATTCCTTCGACTCCGATTCCGGTCAGTGCGTCCTTCACTTCATCGAGCTTGAAAGGCTGGATTATCGCTTCGATCTTCTTCATCGGTTCCTTTCATGGCGAACACGCGCTTGAGACACTCACGCCGCCAGCGACGATGTATCACGAGAGCTGTTGGAGTGAATTCAATTCTGTAACGAGAGAGGGATTTGGGGGAAATCCGAAAATTCTATATGCGAAATACTAATAACGAATTTTAAAAAACCGATGCGTCGAAGGAATGGTTGTGCGCTATCTTTAGATAGATATCGGTGCCGGGCCGCAAACTGTAACCCAGTTCGCTAGTCCACCAGGCCGTGCTTGATCGCGAAGCGTACCAGCATCCCGATATTGTGCAGGCCAAGCTTCTCCATGATTCGTGTGCGGTGGCCATCGACCGTATAGATGCTGAGGTTCAGATGCGCGGCGATTTCCTTGTTGGTCCTGCCTTCGGCGATGAGCTGCAGGATCTCGCGCTCGCGCGGACTGAGCAGGTCGATGGGGTCGGTGACGCGCTTGCGATAGTCCTGCAGGACGGCACCGGCGACTTCGGGGCTCAAATAGCTGTTGCCTTCGGCAACCGCGCGCGTCGCGGCAAGCAGCTCGGTGTCAGCGGATTCCTTGAGGATGTATCCCGCGGCGCCGGCCCGCACGATCTCGCGTACGTAAACGCCATCGCGATGAATACTGAGGGCGAGAATCCTCGTACCCGCCGCCGCGTCGCGAATGCGCCGCGTGGCTTCGATCCCGCCCAGCTCCGGCATGGTGACGTCCATGATGACGACATCCGGGCGCAGCGCGATAGTCTGCTCGACAGCTTCGCGGCCATTATCGGCCTCGGCGACGACTTCCATGTCGTCCTGCGATTCCAGGATGAAGCGCAGTCCCCGCCGGACCATGCGATGGTCGTCAGCCAGCAGAATTCGAATTTTCTTCTTCATGCGAAGCATCCCGCAGGGGGATGGTAAGGCGTAACGTAGCGCCGCGACCAGGCCGGCTTTCGATCTGCATCTCACCCTGCATGCTGCGGGCGCGGGCTTTCATGCCGGTCAGACCAAGAGAATCGAGAGGAATGCGGGCCGGCTGCGGCATGCCCATGCCGTTATCGGAGATCTCCAGGCTCAGTCGCGCCTCGTCGCTGGCGGGGGCACCCTGGTGGTGAAGAGTGACGCGGACGACGGTTGCTTTGGCATGACGCGCCACGTTGGTGAGGGCTTCCTGCGCGATGCGGAATACGTGAGTCTCGGTTTGGCCTTCGAGCCTGCCGTGAAAATCCGAGACATAGCGCACCTGGATGCGATTACGCTCCTCAAAGCGCTCACAAAGCCACGAAAGGGCGGAGTCCAGCCCGAAATCGTCGAGAACGGTTGGGCGCAGGAGCTGAGAAATCTCGTGTGCGTTGCGGATGGAATCCCGCAGCAGCTCGTTACAGTCCTCCAGCCACGCCTTGTCCACGCACGCCGAGGACTGATGGCGAAAAAAATTGGTTTTCAGCGCCGTAAGCGATTGGCCGAGCTCATCGTGCAATTCGCGAGAGAGGCGGCGCGCGAGCGTTTCCTGCTTGTCGAGAAGCTGCCACGAGACGCGATTGAGCTCTTCGGACTGCTCGTTCAGCAGGCGGTGTGTCCGCGTCGCGGTCCAGAGGAAGAGACAGGCGACGAAGAGGCATCCGGAAAGCAGCAGGCGGTCCTGTATGGCCTGCCGGCGCAGGGTTTCATCGATCTGCAGGCGCGTGGAGTCGCTGCCGGTCCGGCTCGCCTGAATCAGCCGCGCGATGCTGGAGGCGAGCCGATCATGGAGGGTCCGGAGCTGCTCAAGGTCGGCCGCGTTACGGTGGGGAAGGCGGATGATGCGGTCCATCGCGAGAGTCAATTCATTCGACGCGCGCTCGGTATCCCGCCAGGCGCCGGCATCCAGCGCCTGTTGAGAAGCGCGGGCGAAGAGTTTTTGCAGAGCGAAGCGGATGGCTGCGAGATCCTGGAACTCTGCCGGCATTCGTTCCGGGTCCGAACCGAGTGGCAAAGCGGCTTCGATGGCGCGCAGAGTCTGCTGTTGTTCCATTACGTCATCGATCAGGGCTGCGCCGGCGGACCGCCTGCGGTCGACGGCGGCGAGCTCGGTTTCGACGGCCGAGGCGCCGCGCAGGCCCACCCAGGCGTCGAGTCCCAGCAACGCGATGATGAGCACGAACCCGGCCACCTGAGCCGCAGGCGCCGGTGCACGGCGCGCCGTTATCGGGGCGCCGTCGGCTTCACGCGAGAGATCACTCATGGAACGGGATCGATTCCCGATTGTCGCAGAAGCCGCTGGAGCGGCTAAGAGCTCCGCGACTCTGCCATGCCTGATGTTCAGGCAGCGGAGGATAACACGAAATCCGGGCGGGCCATTTCCCAAAAAGCGCGCAACGCGGGTGAGACCCAGGTCTTCGCGTTGCGAACCATCTGGATCTCCAGCCGCAAGTCGGCGTTGCGGATTGGAACTGCAATGAGCTCACGCGCGCTGAGCTCTCGAGTCACCGCAAAAGACGGCATGAAGCCGAAGCCCATGCCTTCGGCCGCGCACCGCTTCACCGCCTCGATACTGCCGGCGTCGGTGGTCTCGTCCATGTGAAAGCCTTCGTTAGTCAGAAAGCGCTCGAAGTGAAGGCGCACGGCGCAGGACGCATCTGATGTGAAGAACTGATTCCGCGCAAGATCCTCGGCCAGGGCGCCGGTTTTTTGAAAGCGCGCCAGGGGGTGGTCGGGAGAGCAGACAACCAGCAAACGGTCGGAGCCAAGTTTTTCGGCGATGACACGTTCTGAGCCCGTGGCCTCGCCAAAGACGAACGCTACATCAGCGGCGCCATTCAGCGCCGTAGCGACCACCGCGCGCGGATCGGTGTAAGAAGCAATGGTCAGGCGCACCTGCGAATACGTCATCTGGTATTTGCGCAGCATCCGGGGAAAACGATAAGCCAGCAGGAGCGCGTTGACGCTCACGCGCAACTGACCACCCGGCTCGGAGTCGGTATGGATGGCGATCGCAGTCTCCTGCGCCAGTGCCAGAAGGCGGCCAGCGTAGTCAAGAGTCCGCTGGCCGATTTCCGTAAGAGCAATCTCGCGCGAAAAACGCGCTCGTTCGAAAAGCGGAGCTCCGAATTCACGCTCGAGTGCCTGGATGTGGGCCGTTATGGTTGATTGCGAGTAGCCCAGTTCGGAGCCGGCGCGGGTAAAACTGCCGGTATTGGCAACTGTGCGGAATGTCTCCAACTTAACCAGATCGAGCATAGGTGTCCACTCTGGCGGGTTGCCGGCGGACAGGGCGATGCAACGCTGACCAAGTTCACAAGCTAGCATCGGAGACCTCGATTTGACGTGGATTTCAGGCGTCCCCTGTGATTTCTGGGGCGCTCCCGGTGTGAATACGGGGTAGGCATGGCTCTCACGTGGGCAACGCGTCCGTCCCGAGGACGATCAGAACCTCGGTGATGCCTACTGCTTCGTCACGATTGAATCGAATACAAAACTGCTGCTCAAAATCGCGCTGGAAAGCGAGATCAGCAGACCACGGATGTTTTCGTTGAAGGCGTCCGCGATGCCATCGCTCCCGGTTGCCAGGTTCGGATTACGACCGGCGGCTTCGCCCCGTACCGCAGCGCGGCCCCAATACCCGAGGGCAGGGTAGCGATCCAGCCTGTGTGGTAGACTTCTCAAATAATCAGAGTCGCGCCGTCGGGAGTTGGAAAGACACGGGAGATGAAAAGACAGTAAAGATCGGTCGCGTATGATGTGCGAAGTGAGTGATCGCGCCGACAACCGCCCCGTGATTTTTTTCTTCCTGCGATCAGATCGCCGCCGTGGACCATTTTAAGATTCGGGACGCTTCGAGTTACAACGCGGTTGCCGAACCCTTCGATCGTTTCACGAAGATTGTCACAAACCCACTCGCCCGGACACTGATTCACCTGGCGCAGTTACGGCCGGGCGACAATATTATCGACATCGGAACCGGATCGGGGATCGTGGCCCTCAATGCGGCAGAGTCAAGTGCCTCGGTTCGCGTCACGGGAATCGATCTTTCCGGTGGTCTCCTCTCGCTGGCTGGTTTCAACTCCGCGCAGACGGGTGTAACAGAGAGGGTTCGTTTCGCGATAGCGGATGCCGAGGCCCTCCCTTTCCGGGATTCGTCGTACGATGCCGCGGTGTCGCTGTTTGCACTGCTCCACTTTCCGCATCCGGATCGGGCTCTGGCGGAGATGTATCGCGTGCTCAAGCCCGGCGGGCGGTTGGCGATTGGGATTGGCTCAGGACCTCCGTGGAATACTTTGCAGGGTTGGCTGCATCGTTTTGGCCGGATTCGCGATCTGGTGCATCTGAAAACCGGGAGACTATTGATCGCCCAGGCTCATCTGAACCGGATTGTGGCGGAATACGTGCCGGCTAATGACGCGGCCGAAGAGACGGAACTGGCGCAGCATCGCGGAACGCGGGCGAGCGGAGCTGTCAGTCTGGTTCGGCAACTGGGACTGACCGACCTGCAGACTCGCTGGGAGGGCCATCATCTGGTCCTCGATGACGCGCAGCAGTTCTGGGAGCTTCAGACTACATTCTCGAGCTTTTCGCGGAAGCGGCTCGAATCGGCCACTGAGGCGCAGGCCCGGACGGTCCGGCGGCATTTCGACCGCGAGTGCCAGCGGGTTCTGGCGCGCGGCGGGAAGCTGGTATACCACTACGCCGCGTACTATATTTCGGGCAGACGTCCGCTGAATGCGTGAAAGGGAAGACCTCTCCGTTTACTTTATGGCCCGTTCGTCAATCCTGTAACGCTCGTAAAGAACGCGCCGGGATTGCTCTGATTGTTGTATTCCGCGGCGATCCAGCCGGCGGACAGCGCGGCATTCGCGATGCGGGGCTCATCGATGGTGGCCGTAGACAGCAGATTGGCTCCTCCACGGCCGGCTACTTCAATAGGCATCGTATTGACGAGACTGCCGGTCAGATTGTCGGAAAGGGTTGAGGTAGCCTGAAC
>DASZLP010000209.1:0-18224 GCA_035552355.1 Bryobacteraceae bacterium
TCGGCGGCAAGTCGCCGAACATCATTCTGGACGACGCCGATTTCTCCACTGCCATTCCGATGGCTGTCGCAGCCTGTTACCTGAACAACGGTCAAGCCTGCATCGCGGCTTCGCGCCTGATCGTGCCGGAAGACCGGCTGGATGAAGTGAAGAGATTGACCACAGCGGCCGTCGAAAAAATCAAAATGGGCGATCCCAGGAACAAGGATGTCACCCTCGGCCCATTGGCGAGCGTGAAGCAGTACAAGCGCGTTCAGGACTACATCAAATCAGGCATCGAGGAAGGCGCGGAGCTCGTTATCGGCGGCGAAGGTCATCCTTCCGGACTTGAGAGCGGGAATTTCGTGAAGCCGACCGTGTTCGCCAATGTGACCCGCGATATGCGCATCGCGAAGGAAGAAATCTTCGGACCCGTCTTGTCGATATTGACGTACAGGACGGAAGCTGAAGCCATTGACATAGCCAACGACACGGAATTCGGGCTCATCGCTTACGTAAGCTCGGCGAACCCCGAAAGGGCAAACGGCGTGGCACGCAAACTTGCCGCCGGCCGCGTCCTGATCAATACAATAGGCCACGATCCGTTTGCTCCCTTCGGCGGGTTTAAACAATCGGGAATTGGTCGGGAAGGCGGGATCTTCGGACTGCAGGAGTATCTGGAACCCAAAGCGATCATCAGCTAACCCGAGAAATGTCCCGAAATGCGAAGGCCGTGTCAAGGAGAAACTGAGCAGTGAGAGAAAGATGACCGTCAACGTACCAGACCGTTTCAAAGCCGCGAACGCCTTTTGGATAGGGCTCTCTAAGATCGGACTAACTCCGGCAGCAGTGCTGAGCCAGGCGCGGGTGCCAGTGACAGTCTATGACGGCAAGAAGAACCTTGTGACCACGGCGCAATTCTTCGCGCTTTGGCGTGCCGTAGGCGAGCTTTCTTCCGATGCCGCCGCAGGTCTGAAAATTGCCACCCAGATAGACGTTGGAAATCGGCCACCGTCGACAATGGCGGCCTACTACGCCCGCGACTACCGCGACGCTCTCGCGCGCCTTGCTCGCTTCAAGCAATTGTGTACGCCCGAGGAACTGCAAATCAAGATCGGCAAGGACGAATGCTCAATAGAGCCCGTGTGGCAACACGCGCAGGAGGAAACGCCGCCGCTCTTGACGGATGCCGCCTTTGCGTCATTCGTTGAACTCGGTCGCCGTGGTACGGGGTATCCGGTGAATCCGAAAAGGGTGGAGCTCAAGCGCAAAGCGGAAACGAGCGGGGTCCACGAAGCTTATTTCAAATGCCCGGTCAAATTCGGAGCGCGCCGGAATTTCCTCGTTTTGCGCACGGACGATCTAGACCGGCCGTTCCTCACCCACAATGCCGAGTTGCTTGAAATGTTGGACCCGCAACTCGACAAAGCTTTGAAAGAGCAACGTGCGCAGCATTCGATCAGCGAGCAGGTGAAATGGATTCTTAAACGCCTGCTTGCGGGCGTCCGTCCTGACGTCTCGGCCGTGGCGCGCGAGCTCGGGTTGAGCGATCGGACCTTGCAAAGGCGGATCGTCGATGACGGGTCGACTTTCCGGCAGTTGCTTCTGGAGGCGCGGCAGGAACTGGCCCGCGAATACCTCAATCGGCCGGATATCGATGTCGCAGAGGTGGCATATCTGCTTGGCTACGAGGATTCGAATTCTTTCTATCGAGCTTTCCGGACGTGGGAAGGAACGACGCCCGCCCAGTTGAGGTCGGCGCTCAAACAATCAGATAACCAGGCATCAGGTGGAGGTACTTATGAACAAAGTATGGTTGGTCACCGGCAGCGCCAGTGGTTTGGGCCGGAATACAAAATCTGTACAAAAACACAGCACTCGACTTCTAAATTATTGAAGCGAAAGAGTGGCTCCCCGGCATGGATTCGAACCACGATTCACGGCTCCAAAGGCCGCTGTCCTACCATTAGACGACCGGGGAAAACGCGGAAACGCGCGCTGCAATCAGTGTAACCCACGCCACTCCAACGTCCTCCCAAAAACCCGCCAGACCAATGCAAATAGCGGACGATGCCGATGGTCGGGTAATGGTCCTGCGCGCCTCCGTTCCGGCCTTCCCGATTGTTGCGGCGCGGGGGGCTGTTTCGGTACTGTAAATACCACGGACAATTGTCTTCGACCGCTATATGATCGCGTCGCACCGTGACGGCGAAATCACATTCTACGACGAGCTCGGACTCAGTCCGGACGCCTCTCCGGAGCAGATCCGCGACGCCTTTCGCCTGAACGTCCGGCTGCTCCATCCCGATCAGCAAACCGATCCCCAGCTCAAGGAAATCGCCGAAGCGCAGATGCGAAAGCTGAATCGCATCTACGCCGTGCTGTCGGATCCCGCCCGCCGCCGCGATTACGACGAAATGCTCGTCGAAGAATTCGGGCCGCCTCTCATTATGGGCACGAATCTGCCCGATCCTGGCAAGCGGTGGGCGCGGCTTCTGTGGGGAGCGGCCATCGTGATCAGCGCGGGGTTACTGATCTGGCTGGCTTCGGAAAATGCTCCGGCGGTGCAAAACCGCTCTGAATCGACGTCCGCGGGACAGATCCCGGTTTCAGCTTCTTCGTCTCAGGCAATTTCATCTCAGGCAGTCCCGGCGGCAACGGATGTGGCGGAGCCGCCGTCCTCCGCCGAGGTCGCGCAATTGCGCGCGGCCTTGCGCGCCGCCCTCGTCGAGCGCGACGCGGCTGTCCGCGAACTCTCCCGGCTGCGCGGAACTTCAACGGAGTCGAAACCGGCATCTCCGCTCGCGCAGGATGGCGCCGGCCAGGGCCCACCGTTGACAATCACCGAATTGCCTTCCGCGCCGAAGCTGCCGCCCTTAGCGGCGATCGCCCCACCCCGCGCAGATAGAACCACGCGGCCCGACAAGCCGGTCAACCGCCAGATGGGCGGATTCTGGTTCTATGCACGGCCGGCCCAGGGACAGGTCAACAAGAATCAGAGCCTCTATCCGCCCGAATACATCGAAGCGACGATTTCCGAAGACGGCAGTGCGGTGCGCGGCAGCTTCCGGGCGCGGTACGTGATCGTCGACAGGCCCATTTCTCCAGACGTCAATTTCACATTCAGCGGGACTCAAAACGGCACGCAGCTCAGCGCCGCGTTCACGGGCGCCGGCGGAGCGAAGGGCGATCTGACACTGAAGCTCACCTCCGAGAATTCGCTGCGTATCGACTGGAACGCGAGTGAGCTTGGCAGCTTCGGATTGAGCTCCGGTACGGCTGTGCTGACACGCCGTATCGAGTAGTTACAACCGCGCCGCTGCCGCTTTGTCCACGTACCAGATGGATTTGCCGAGCGCGATCTGTGAGGGAAAGCTCATTGGATCGGCGGCGCCTTTCAACACCTCGCGCAACGCCGCCGCTTTATCGTTGCCGGACACCAGACAGAGAGTGTGCCGCGCTCGTTCGAGCACACCCGGCAGCAGAGTAATGCGGTCCTGCTTCATCTTCTCGCTATGCAGGGCGGCGACGATTCCCGCGCGGTCCGCGATCAGCGGTTCGCCTGGAAACAGACTCGCTGTGTGCCCATCCGGACCCATGCCCCGCTGAATCACGTCGAACACCGGCAACTCTTTCTCGCCGAGCCGAAAGACGCGGCGGATGTCATCGGTGTACTCGCGCGCGGCTTCGGCGGGCGGCAACTCACCGCGCATGCGGTGGATCCGCGGTTCGTCGATTGTAATGCGGCTCAGCAGCGTTTCGCGCATCATCCGGAAATTGCTCAGGTCGTGATCCGGCGGAACGGCGCGCTCGTCAACCTGAAAGATCTCGACCGCGGTCCAGTCGAACGCCCGCTTCGCCATGGATTGAAACATCAGCCGCGGCGTGCTGCCGCCCGAAACTGCGACGGTGGCGATTCCCCGGTCGTTCCGCGCATCTGCCAGCAGCTCGAGAATGCGGTCGCCACAGGCTTCGGCCGCTTCGAGCGCGGTGTTGAAAATCAGGATCGCGGGGTCCATGCTGTCATTCGTTGCAGCGCTCGCTCGAAGACGCTGTCCCGCCCCACGATGTTCAATTCCTCGGCGAGCAGCTCGTGTTCGGACCCCTCAGGCAGCGTGGCATGTTGACGGAGCGGCCCCGCTTCATATTCCGCGCAATTCTCTTTCAGCCGTACGGTGACGCCGGCATCGATGCGGATCGCGGCCAGTCCCGGCACGCCGCCGGCCGGCATGCGGCGCAGGTCTACAGTCGCGGCCGGCAGCGCCGTGCGCAGCCACGCGTGCAGATAACGGACTTCCGGCGTCGCGTGCGTCCCCCCATACTCAATCGCGACGGCGCGAATGCCGTTCAGGTCGCGGCCTTCGAGTAGCCGAGCCAGCAACTGCCGAAGCTTTGTAAGCCGCGTCCACGCGAGATCGGCGACCAGATATCCGGCATTCGAAAGAACACGCATATCGGCGAAAGCAGGCGCGCCGTCACGCGCCGAATCGACGATCATTTTGTCGCCGAGTGCAAGCACGTCCGCCAGATCGGGGGCGGCCGCGATCCGCGACGAGCGGAACCAGATGACTCGCGGAACGTCCGGCGCGGCGAGCGGCGCCACGATCGACGGAACATCTGACAGACGGTTCAGCGAAACCGTGAGCTCGACCTGTTCGCAGCAGATCTGCTTGTGCTGCCCGAATGGCGTCCAGCACTGCTGGAATACGCGGGATTGGAGCGTGCCTTCCTCTTCGCGGATGCGCACCACGACCGACCGGCTGGGATGCGAGCGCATGATGCCGATGAGTGTTTCTCCAAGCGTGAGTGCGTCACCGCCCGCTTTGTCTTCATCGGCGAAAACGATCAGGGTCATCGCGCACGCGCGCAGCACGCCGCTGCCGGGTTTGGCTTTGTCGTGATCGCCTTTGGCGGAATCCGTCCAAAGCCTCGACAATTCCGCGAGGATGTGGTCGGGCTTCACGCTCTGAGCCGGCTGTTGTGGGGAAAGACTCATGGCCGCCTCCAGGCATGCCCGCGGCGCGTCAGCATGGCATCGGCTTCCGGCGGCCCCCACGTCCCCGCCGCGTAATTCGGAAACGCGAACTTCTGTGTGCTCCAGTAATCCAGAATCGGCTGCACAACCGACCAGCTTGCTTCCACCATATCCTGGCGCGTGTAGAGCGTCGCGTCGCCGATAATCGCGTCGAGCAGCAGAGTTTCGTAGGCGGAAGGCGAGCGCTCGCCGAAGCTCGAGCCGTAGTTGAAGTCCATTGAAACGGGCCGCAGCGTCATCCCCGCGCCTGGGCGTTTCGAGTTGAATTTGAGAGAAATTCCTTCTTCCGGCTGGATGCGGAGGATCAGCAAATTCGGCACAGGGCCGTTGGTTTGAGCGGTTTCTTCTTCCGCGTCTTTTTCCGCGTCACTGTGAAATACCGCGAGCGGCGCGGAACGGAAATGGATCGCGATCTCGGTGACGCGCTTCGGCATTGATTTGCCGGTTCGGATGTGGAAAGGCACGCCGGCCCATCGCCAGTTCTCGACGAAAAAGGTGGCGGCGACGAAGGTTTCCGCCTGCGAATCCGGTTTGACGCCCTTTTCCTGGCGGAAAGCCGGAACCTCTTCTCCCCCGACGCGGCCGGCGCCATACTGGCCCGGGACCGCATTCTCGCGAACCTCCTCGGGCTTCATCACGTGAATCGAGCGCAGCAGCTTGGCGCGTTCGTCGCGCACCGCGTCAGCCGAGAACGTTGCGCTGGGTTCCATCGCGATCGTCGCCATCACCTGCAGCAAATGGTTCTGGATCATGTCCCGCAGCGCGCCGGCTTCCTGGTAGTACTCGCCCCGCCCTTCGACACCGATCGACTCGGCGCCGGTAATCTGCACATGATCGATATAGCGGCGGTTCCAGAGCGGCTCGAAGATGCCGTTGCCGAAGCGGAAGGCGAGGATGTTCTGGACCGTCTCTTTCCCGAGATAGTGATCGATGCGGTAGATCTCGCTTTCGTCGAAAACTTTCTGCAGCCGACTATTGAGCTCGCGCGCGCTGACGAGATCGTGTCCGAAAGGCTTTTCGATGATGATGCGCCGCCAGGCTTGTTGCCCGGAAAGCGGCTGCGCTCCTTCGGCCTTCGCGAGGTTCGCGCTCCCGATGCCTTCCGCGATCGCCGCGTATTGACTGGGTTGCGTCGAGAGATAGAAAAGCACGTTGTCGCCGGTCTGCCGGCTGTTCTCGACCTCGCTTAAGCAGGCCGCCAGCCGCTGGTACGTATTCCGATCGCCGACGTCGCCCGCCATATAGAACAGTCCCTGCGCGAATGACTTCCAGAGCTCCTCGTCGAAGGGCGAATCCTCAAGGAACTTCTCGACAGATTCGCGCATGTGGTCGCGAAACTCATCGTCGGACATGGCCGTCCGCGAGAGGCCCACGACCGCGAAACCCGGAGCCAGCCGGCCTTCCCAGGCGAGCCGGTACAGTGCGGGCATCAGTTTGCGTTTGGTGAGATCGCCATTGGCGCCGAAGATGACGACCGCGCATGGCGGTGTTTTGCGGTTGAAACGAAGCGGATCCTTGAGCGAAGGGAGCGAAGGTTCTCGCGACATGCCTCACGTTAGCAGATGCAAAGACAAAAGCTGTCAGCCCTCAGCTCTCAGCCGTCAGCTCTCCCGGTCGTGCGACCCCATTCGCGCATCTCTCATGACTACATCCGCATTTCCTCACGATGGCTCAAGATGCCGGAAGCGAGTGCCGTCCGTCGGCGCGAATGCCGGTGCGGCGGACCGCCAGTTCGCCCAATAACGTTCGTGGCGCAGGCGCTAAACGCTCTCGCGTTCGCCCGGCGCCGCCCGATACGCCCACGCATAAATCACCGGAAGAAGGTAGAGGGTCAGCATCGTCGAGCTCACCAGCCCACCTATCACAACCGTTGCGAGAGGCCGCTGCACCTCGGCCCCGGTCGAGGTTGCGATGGCCATCGGCACGAATCCGAGGCTGGCGACACACGCCGTCATCAGCACCGGACGCAGCCGCCGCCGCGCTCCCGCCAGCACGGCGTCGCGCACCGATTCCCCGTCCCGCAGCATCTGCCTGATCGAGCTGACCAGTACGACGCCGTTCAGCATCGCCACACCAAAAAGCGCGAGAAAACCGATGGAGGCGGAAAGGTTGAGGTTCATGCCGCGTATCCAGAGCGCGGCAATGCCGCCAACAAGCGCGAACGGCACGTTGCCGACGACCAGCAGCGCGAGTTTGCCGGACGTAAACGTGAAATACAACAACACGAAGATCAATCCGATCGCAATTGGCACGATCAACATCAGGCGCCGGGTGGCGCGCTCCTGATTTTCGAACTGCCCGCCATACTCGATGAAGTATCCCGGCGGCAGCGCGATCTGCTTTTCGATTTTCGAACGAACCTCGGCCACGAAGCCGCCGAGATCGCGGCCGCGCACGTTTGACATCACGACGACGCGGCGCTGGCCTTCTTCGCGATTGATGATCTCGGGTCCGCGATTCAGGTCGAGCCGGGCCACCTGATCGAGCGTCACCTGTTCGCCGCCGGATGCATGCAGGACGATGCGGCGCATCGCATCGCGGTCCGTGCGATAACGCTCGGGAAGCCGCAGCGCGACCGTGTAGCGCCTGGGGCCATCGAGAACTTCCGAGATCACGTCGCCCGATCCTGCGCTGGACACGGCTTCTTCCACATCGCTCACGTTCAGGCCATAACGCGCCAGCGCCGCGCGATCCACGCGGATCGTCAGATCGGCCACCCCGGAAGTGATTTCCGTCTGCGGATCGGCCGCGCCGC
The DNA here is from genome assembly GCA_035552355.1 of Bryobacteraceae bacterium. Taxonomy (GTDB): domain Bacteria; phylum Acidobacteriota; class Terriglobia; order Bryobacterales; family Bryobacteraceae; genus BOG-234. Next base: position 7,770 of record DASZLP010000209.1, read on the forward strand.
GCACCGACGACACCGCGCGCACCACCTGCTGAGCGATGCCGTCGAGAGTTCGAAAATCCTCGCCGAATACCTTTACGGCGAGATCGGCCTTGATGCCGGAGATCGTCTCGTCGATGCGCATCGCCATCGGCTGCGTGAAGTTCCAGGCGATGCCCGGGATGGTCGCCATATCCTTGTCTACGGCGGCAATCAGGTCCTCTTTGGTGTGGAAGCGCGTCCAGGTATCGATTGGCGTCAGCGACAGATACGTGTCGCCTTCGTTGATGCCCATGGCTTCGGTGGCAAAGTCCGGACGGCCTATCTTGACGACGACATCCGCAATTTCCGGAAACGCGCGCAAACGCTTTTCGATGCGCTTGCTGATTTCGATGGATTCAGTCAGCGAGATTCCGGGAATCTTGCGGGTCTCCATCAGAATCGACCCTTCATCCAGCTTTGGCATGAACTCGGTGCCGATGAAAAAGAGAGACCCGAGCGCCGCGGCCACCACCATCACGGAGACGCCCGTGACGATAAAGCGATGGTCCATAGTCCAGTTGAGCGAACGCGAGTAACCGCGGTCGAGCGTCTTCATCAGGAAATGCTCGCCTGTGCGGCGACGCGGGTCGATGAACTGCCGAAAAGTAAACGAGGCGAGCAACGGCACCATCGTGAGCGCCAGAAAGAGCGAACCCGCGAGAGCGGCGCAAACGGTGATCGCCATCGGGCGGAACATACGGCCCTCCAGCCCCTGCAGGAAAAGAATCGGGAGATAGACCGCGATGATGATGGCCACAGCGAAGGCCATCGGCCGCGCAACTTCGCGCGCCGCCCGCCGAATCGACTCGGGAATCGGGCCGCCTTCGCTGCCCGCCTCCAGATGATGAACGGAATTCTCCATCATCACCACGGCGCCATCCACGATCATTCCGAAATCGATGGCCCCGAGGCTCATCAGATTGGCGCTGATGCCGAAGAGTCTCATGCCGAGAAAACTGATCAGCATCGAGCACGGGATGATGGCGGCCGTAATTAAGGCGGCGCGCATATTTCCAAGAAAAAGCAGAAGAACGATGGTCACAAGCACGAAACCTTCGAAGAGGTTTTTCTCGACTGTGTGAATCGTGCCGTCGATAACGAACGCCTGGTCATAGAACGGCGCGATCTTCACACCCGGGGGCAGCCGCAGGCTTGCGATCTTCTCCTTAATACGCTCGATCAGCTTCTTGCCGTTTTCACCCTTGAGCATGATCACCATGCCCGAGACGGTTTCGCCGTTACGGAGCGTCGCTCCCTCCGGGGGCGCCGCGCCGATGCGCACCGCCGCCACATCGCGCAGCAGCACCGGCACTCCATGGCGCTCGGCGAGAACGATGTTGCCGAGATCCTGAGTCGTGGAGGCGCGGCCGGTTCCGATCAGCGTGTATTGTTCGTAAGCGTGCTCGATATAGCCGCCGCCGAAATTCGTGTTGTTGGCTTCGACGCGGGTCGCGATATCGTGAAGCGTTAAATCGTATTGATCGAGCAGCGCGGGGTCCGCCACGATCTGAAACTGCTTCGTCTGCCCACCCCAGGCGTTGACTTCGCTGACGCCGGGAATGGTGCGCAATTGCGGCTTGATCACCCACTCATGGAGATCCTTCAAATCCATCGCGCTCATCGGACCGGAGAGTGTGTATTGATAGAGCTCGCCGAAGGCAGTGGCGGGGAGTCCGAGTTGAGGCTGGATTCCCTTCGGAAGCGACGACGCGACCTGCTGCAGCCTTTCGCTGACGAGCTGGCGTGCCAGATACATGCCAACGGAATCATCGAAGACGATCGTTACCATCGACAGGCCGAGCTTCGACAGCGAGCGAACCTCCTCTTTATTCGGCAGCCCGAGCATGGCTCGCTCGATCGGATAAGTCACGAGCTGCTCAACCTCGGCCGGTGGCATCGAGGGAGAATCCGTTACGACGACCACCTGATTGTTTGTCAGATCGGGGAAGGCTTCGACGGGAATTGTGTAAAGAGCGTACCCGCCCGCGCACAGCAGGGCAACTATGGCGGCGAGCGTCAGCCAGCGATACGTGAGAGTGAAATCGATGATGCGGTTGAGCATGGGCTGGTCCGGTCCCCTCACTCGCCTTCGATCGCCGACTTCAGCAATTGGGATCGCAGAAGGAAGCTGCCGCGCACGACGACCTTGTCGCCCGGCCGGATTCCTTCATAAATGGGCGTCCTGCCGCCGGCTGTTTCTCCGGTCTGAACCGCCCGGATAGCAAAATGCCCGGGCTGGGTTTCGACGAACACGACGTTGGTGTTGTCGAGTTGCTGAACGGAATCCGGCGAAACGGAAAGCACCTGCCTGCGCGGACCGCTTGGGATCTCCGCGTTGGCCAGCATCTCGGGCCGAAGCGTGGTGCGCGAATTATCCAGCGCGATCCGGATCTCCATCGTGCGCGTCGCGGGATCGAACTGCTGCCCGAGATTGGTGATTCTCCCCGGGAAGCGCCGCGCCGTATCGCCCGGCAAAGTGACGATCGCCGGAGTGCCGGCACGGAGTCCGCCGAGATCTTCCTGGCGGACCGAGGCGAGCATCCAGACCTTGGAAAGATCGCCGATGACGAATGTCTGCGCCGCGAGATCGATCGCCTTGCCCGGGGTGATGTTTTTCTCTATGACATACCCGGATGCGGGCGCGAGGATTGGCACATCGTCCGCAAATTCGCCGGCGGTGGCGGGCGCCGGTTCCACGCCAACTTTGAGATCGTATTCGAGAAGGTCCTGACCTCGTTCGACCTCGATCTGCGCGCGGCGGACGGCGGCTTGCGCGGTCACCAGATCCTGCTGCGCCTGCTCGACCTGCTGCACGGCGCCGGCCTTGAGGTCGAGAAGGCGTTGGGCGCGGTCGCGATTCCGCTGTGCCTGCGCGACCTGCGCTTCGGCGAGGCGAAGCTCCGACTGCGCGGCGCGGTAATGGGCGCGCTCTTCGCGCACTTCGTCGGCATGATATCGGGCAAGCACCTGGCCCTTTTCGACGTGATCGCCCAGCCCCGCGTAGACGGCCATGGCAAGGCCGGCGGTTCGGACGCCGACCCGCCAAACGCGGTCGTCGGCGAGGACGATGCGTCCTTTTAACTGCAGCATCGCGGGTTGGTCGCTCATCGCGGCGGTTTCCGTCTGAATCATGGCGGCGGCCACTTGCGCGGGAGTCAGGACGATCTCTGATGGTGCGGCTTTCTTCGCTTCGGCCGGCGGCGCCGGCTCCGTTGGCTTTTGCGCGCCGCACCCGGCGAACATCAGGGCCAGCGGGAGCAAAATGGCGGGAAGCAGCACGCGACCGCGTTTTTCCGGCCGCCGATCAGACGCGGCTCTCGCCGCGTGTCCGTGAGTATTGGTCATGGCTCGACCCCTTCGGCGATTTCGAGCCGCACGATGCTCTGGTGATATTCGGCCATGCCGCGCGTCCAGGCGAGGTCCGCATCGATGCGCGCGCGCTCGGCGTCCAGCAACCGGAGCAGCTCGGCGCCGCCTTCCGCGTAAGCGGCGTTGGCGATCCGTTCGATCTCTCGCGCCTGCTGGCCGAGAGGTTCCAGCGCCGTGACCGCCTCATCGCGGCGCATTCGATACTCGTCGATGGCCGCGTCGTATTCAGCGCGCACGTCGGCTTCGACCTCGGCGAGAAGCTGCCTGCGCCGGCGGACTTCCGCCTCGGCCGCTTCGCGATTTCCCTGGTTCCTGTTGCTGACCGGGAGGCCGATCTGGAAACCCGCGATGAGCGTGTTCACGCCCGATGTCGTATCGGGAAGCTGTGTTCGCTTGTATCCCCCGAAGACGCTGACGTCCGGACGCGCGGCATTCTCTTCGACACGCAGCTTCGCTTCCGACTCCACCAGATCGGCGCGCGCAAGCTTCGCATCCGCGCGCTCGGCCAGCACGGCCTCGAAGGGCTTTTCCTCGAAACCGGAGGGCGCATCGAGCGGCTCCGTCAGGACGATCACACCGTTCGCGGGGCGCCCCATCTCTTTGAAGAGCGCCATCAGCGCGCGGTGCGCTTCGATCGAGGCAAGGCCGGCCGAAATCTTAAGCCGTTCGTGTTCGAGACGCACCCGCAGCAGGTCCTGTTCGGCGATAGCGCCGGCGCTGAACCGGGCCGCATGGTAATCGACGGTTTGCTGGAAGTTCGCCGCCGAAGCCTGCAGCACTTCGCTGTCCGCCTGCGCGCCCCGGGCAGCCCAGTAGGCGAGCTTGATGGCGCCGGTGACGCGCATCCGCGCGAGATCGTATTCGGCCTGCGTGCGGCTGACGGTTTCGCGCGCGAGAGCGATGCGACGCGCACGCTTTCCGAACAGCTCGAGCGGCTGGGTCAGATAAGCGACCGTATCCACGTCGCGCGAATAAGTTTGCCCCGGCCGCAGGTTTTCGTTCTGAAAGAGAAATTCGGGATTGGGCCGAAGCCTGACCTGCCGCTCCAGACCTTTCGCGACGGCGATACTTTCGCTCCCGGCTTTAAGCGAAGCGCGCGCCTGTAAACCTTGTTGGATGGCATCGTCAAGGGTGAGCCGTGTTTGCGCGAAAGAGGCGCCGCTCATCTCCCACGCGGCAAGAGCCAACACGGCCAGCCTTGCGGCGGTTCCGTTACGTATTTTCATTAGTTCCTTCCCGATGGTTTGCGATACTCAGCCCGGCCGCGCGTAATTGCGCCGGACACACTACGGCTGTGCGTGGGGAAGGTTAAACAGGAGGGGCTCTGGGCGGCGGCCGGCGAAGCAGCGGCGGACCGTTGCCGCGCTCCTCGACTACATCGAAACGCAGCCGGGTCGGAACCGGAGGAGCCTCAATCGCCGGAGCGCGCCCCGGAACGAAGAGCGCGACGTGAGCGGCTGGAATGAGCGTGAAAGTATCGAGAGAGACCGGCTGATCTTCATCCGCACTTTCGATCTCGCGCTGGCCCGGCACATTGACATGTTCGTGATGATGATCCAGAGAAAAATGCGAGTGAACGAGTGGCGCGTGATCGTGCTCCGCGCCGCCATCCCGGTGAACATGCTGAAAAGGCGCAAACACAAATGCGGTCACGAATGCCAGAAGGCAAGGAATCGTGAGCGCGCGCCCCATCATGAAAAAAAGTGTATCGCGCTCACCTTACCGCAGTCGAGCGCGCGAGCCAACGAGGTCGTAGTGGATGTTTTAGTCCAGGTCAGGGCAATTGATGTTGAAACCGAAGATGCGGAGGCGCCACTTTGTCATGACAGAAAAGTGCGGGGCGGGCTTTTTGGGGAGAAGCGAGCCCGGCTTTTTTTGCAGAACAGGACATGAACCATGAACGCAAGAAGAACGAGTCTTTTTCTCTATTTGATCGCGAGGGTCCGGCCCGAAGCGTGGGACGCGATCATTCCGCATGGCCCGAAGGTCTCGGCCGCGTCGCGCGAATACCTGATTGCCATGGCCCTGAAGGGCTTTGGCGCGGAGCTCGCCAATAAGCCGGCGAGCCAGAAGCTCGGCGCCATCGAAAAGACGCTCGTGGCGTTTGCCGGGCAGCAGCTCTCGGCGAGCTTCGACGATGACGACTGGTGTGGAACGCCGTATCCGGGTAAATTCCACGGTCCCGGCGTGCTGGGATTGCTCGACGAAGTTTCGCTCAATCCGCAACCGCTGCCGCCGAAGGAGCAGGAGCGCGAAATAGGCGGTTATCTCGTGATGCTTTCGGAGGCCACCAGACAGGCATCGGCCGCCAAAGACCTGCTGGCGCTCGGCAACAGCCTGATGGGCACGGCCGCGCGAGGCGCGGGGCAGGCGGTCTAGCCGGCGCAACTTTTCGAGGGGCGGGGTAATCTCATATGTATTATGTCCATCCGTCCCGTCAAAAGCCTTTCGCAGTCCACCCCCACGCTCGAGGGCGCGGGCGTCCATCTGCGGCGCGCGTTCGGCTTTGGTAATACCACGGACTTCGATCCTTTCCTGCTGCTGGACGATTTCCGCAACGATGTCCCGCGCGAGTACCTCGCCGGATTTCCGTGGCATCCGCATCGCGGCATCGAGACCATCACATACGTTCTCGCGGGCACGGTGGAGCATGGTGACAGCATGGGAAATCGCGGCGCGATCGCGGCGGGCGATATCCAGTGGATGACCGCCGGCAGCGGCATCATCCATCAGGAAATGCCGAAGGGCGACTCCGCGGGCCGGATGCATGGTTTCCAGCTTTGGGCCAATCTGCCCGCGTCGCTGAAGATGACGGCGCCGCGCTATCAGGAAGTCGCGGCGAAGGATATTCCCCTCGTCACCGATGACGACGGCACGGCCGTGCGCATCGTGTGCGGCACGTTCTGGGGCAGAAAAGGCCCGGTGGACGGGATCGCCGCGGACCCGATTTACATCGACGTGTCGGTGCCGCCGGGCCAAAAGAAAACGCTGCCGGTGGAAACAACGCGCCATGCCTTCGCTTATGTTTTCGCGGGGGCGGGGACCTTTGGGAATGCTTCGGGTCCGCTGCCTGTGAAGACGGAAGTGGCGGGCTCGGATGCGCCGCCGGTGCTCGAAGCCGGAAACCGGTCGCTCGTGCTGTTCGATCGTGGGGATGAGGTGACGGTGAGCGCTGGTCCGGAAGGTATTCGATTCCTGCTGGTGTCGGGCAAGCCGCTGGCAGAACCGGTGGCGTGGCGCGGCCCGATTGTGATGAATACGCAGGATCAGTTAAGGCAGGCGTTCTCGGAGTTGGAGCGGGGCAGTTTCCTGAAAACGTAACGGTTGCTCGTGGCGCGGGCACTCTTGCCTGCCGCGCCGGCAATCCTGCCGGCGTTTGTCTTCGAGTGACCACGAGTGCCCGCGCCGGCTATGAGTAATTCCACGCCGCGAACATCGCGAGCCGCTGCTCGCGAATCGGATCGTTCACGACCCTGCTTTCGTTATTGAACACCATCGTCGGACGATCGTTTGCATTGAAGCGCGGCCAGCGCGGCAGCTTCGGGGTGTTCGGATCACCCGTCCTTGCGAACGCAATCCACGCCTCGCTCACTTTATCCGCCAGCGCCATTGCTTCCGCGCCGCCGCCGGTGAGGCTCGCCGAAATCTTCACGTTGTCGAACGCGAAGGGAATCTCGATTGTGTGCGGGGACTTCAGCCGCCCTCCCTGCACGGGCGTTTCCCAGCGGAAGTAGTAGAGGTAAACGGGAGCTTTGTTGAGCGCGGCGCGCCGTTCGGCAATCTTCATCACCGGAGCGCCATAACGATAGTCGCTCGCGATCAGGAAGTAGATGTCCGACGGCGACGCGCCCGGATTCGACCGGCGGTAAAGATCGATGGTGTCCGCAGTCTTGTCAGCCAGAATCGTTCGCACACGCGCGCGCATGCCGTCTTCGTCGAGCGTGAAGGTATCGGCCGGCGACTGCAGCGTCATCTCCGTTCGCGTGTGTCCCAGCATCAGTGGCACGTTCGGCGAGATGCCGGAAGCGACCGGATAGAAGGGATGCTCCGGCACCGTCGTGCCGTTGACCGTTGGGGAGAATCCTTCCGTCATCTGATCGGCATCGCCCATGTCTTTGACGACGTCGAAATACGCCGCCATGATTTTCGCGAGCGGCATCTTCTGCATCTCACGCACTTCGTTGCGGCCGAGCTGCAGCTTCGAAACCAGCCGTTCGGCGACGCGCGTCGCCTGATCGCGATCGACAAGCTTGACGGTGGCGCCGCTTTCGATCGCCGCGCGATGGAAGAGTCCTTTGGCCGAGGGCATGCCAAGCAGCGTGCCCACTTTGCGCCCGCCGCCGGACTGCCCGAAGATCATCACCGTATTCGGATCGCCGCCGAACTGCTCGATGTTGTCCCGCACCCACTTGAGCGCCTGCACGACGTCGAGCATGCCGGCATCCCCGGACTGTTCGAAATCCGGGCCGCCGAGCGCCGCGAGATAAGTAAAGCCGAGAACGTTCAACCGATGATTGATGGTTACGACGACGACGTCGCCGCGATGGGCGAGATTTGTGCCGTCCTGACCCGGCGACGATCCTGAGCCGGAGGCAAAGCCACCGCCATGGCACCAGAACATCACCGGACGCTTGCGGCCGTCTTTGATCGCAGGCGTCCAGATGTTCAGGACGAGGCAGTCTTCGCCCTGACCAGCGGGCACGGCGGCAGACTGCGGCGCGGTCTCGCCATACTGCAGCGCATCGCGGACGCCGGTCCACCTTACAGGGGCGGCCGGCGGCATGAAGCGGTTCTTCCCGGCCGTGCTCGCGCCGTAGGGAATGCCCTTGAAGATCTTTATACCGTTGACTTCGACGCCGCGCACTTTACCGTAAGCGGTTTCCGCGGTGACGGAACCCGCGTCGGCGCCTCGGAGAACAGCCTTATGGACGAGGGCGGCGGGCGCTAACAATAAGAAGCTTCTGCGGTTCATTGCGGGGTCATGTTATCACCTGCTGGGCGGGGCGCGGATAGTCGGATTTTCCTGATTTCGATGGTAGGAGTCCAGCGCGTTATCTCTCGGCGCCCTGTTATCGGAAGTTAACTTCCGGTATGCGAGCATGAGCGCTCGCGGGTAGTGCCTGAAAGGTGCGTATCCCGATGGAAAAAGCCGTTCTCGCGCTAAAACTCCTTATCGAAGGTAATTCCGTCCGCAGGACTGAACGGGTGACGGGACTCGATCAGAACACGATTAGGAGCTCCCGGTAATCGTCGGCGAGAAGTGCGAGCGGATCATGGCCCGCTACGTTCGGGACGTCTCCGTGCAGGACGTGGAGTGCGATGAAATCTGGTCATTCATCGGCAAAAAGGAAAGCGCGTTCGCCCGGAAGACGATCAGAATCTTGGCGATGCGTACACGTTCGTAGCAATCGAGCGAAATACAAAGCTCGTGCTGAATATCGCGATGGGCAAGCGCGATCAGTTGACCACGAACAGCTTCATCGAAGGGCTTCGCGATGCTATCGCCCCCGGCCGCTCGTTCCAGATCACCACGGACGGCTTCGCCCCGTACAAGACTTCAATTCCGGGCACCTTCGGCAATTACGTCGATTACGCCATGCTCATCAAGGTCTACCGCGCCGCGCCGGAAGGTGAGCGCAAGTATTCCCCCGCCGAAGTTTCGTCCGTGGAGGTGGTCCCAGTCTGCGGGAATCCTGATCCCGACCGTGTCTGCACTTCAATCATCGAACGCTCGATCTCAGCGTTCGCATGGAAACGCGGCGCTTTACGCGCCTGACGAATGCGTTCTCGAAGAAATGGGAGAATCACTGGGCCGCGCTCTGGTACACGTACTATAATTTCTGCCGCGTCCACCGCTCGTTGCGCGTGACTCCGGCGATGGAAGCCGGAATCACCGATCACATTTGTGAATTGTCGGAACTTCTGGCGTAGACTGAAACCAGCAGCATCCAGAAAATGAAATGGCCCGCTGGCGGGTGGGCCGTTTCGAATTCGGTTTAGGACGCACTCAAACCATAACACGGAGTGTGCCTTCTCATGTTCTGCCTTCGAGCTTATAAATGGACACTAGAACCTATTGGGCGTTGGTCCTTCGAAATGCCAGAGCCAAGACCCTCACTCATATCCTCAAGAAGATGTTACTCGGCTTGGTGGTGGCAGTGATAGTGGCGGGCGCTCAGTATTTATTACGCCTTAGGAATCTCAGCGATACCTCGAAAATAGTTATTAGCATAGCAGCGGGATACGGCGGCGTCGGACTTTTCTTTTTTTTGAAACACGTCGTTACGGAGCCAGCACGGCTTCACGCCGCAATTGTTGAATCATCGGATACGCAGATCCGAGAAATGCGCGAGTCCTCCGCTGTTGAATCGTCGACCCTGAAGAAACGAATCGAACAACTCACGCCGCCGAAGCGGACACACGCGGAGCAGCATCACTATGAGGCGGCAAGAGCGGCGTTAGAACAACTGTCGGAACTCCGTGCGGACATTCCCGTCGCGCTTCATCATCTAAGAATGCACGACACTCTGACGTTTGGTGGACCAATGAGTCCTCCCCTTCCGGCGGGCATGAGCGTTTATGATCTGAAAGGCTGCCTGACTCTTTGTGTGGAGAAGTCCTTGGTTACACGTAAACAAGGCGAAAACCGTTCAGGCGGCGCTTACCCGGTATATGACGAAATCTACACAATCGCTCCAGGACTGAAGGCAGCGCTTGACGAATTGCTGTACGCGCCAATGTCTCCTTGATTCAGGTAGAATTGCCGAAATGATACACGTACTGGCTGGTTCCGCTGATGATGTCGATTCCGTTTTGAAAGCGGCCACAAGCGGCAAATCCCTGGCTTGGCGTGTTCCGAAGAAATCACACGTGAACGAGTCGGCCTTGTTTCATCTTCCGGCTCGGGGATTCGCGGCCCGTGGCGTTATCGCCAGCGAACCGCGTCAGTACGAGCCGGGGCGATATACCGCGAAAGTCGGTAGCATTGAGCCTCTGGCCTCTGCCGTCCCGCTGGCATTCGTCCAAAAGAATCATTCGACATGGCCTTGGCTCAACGCGTACACGAAA
>DASZLP010000210.1:0-2261 GCA_035552355.1 Bryobacteraceae bacterium
ATGAAAAACATTTATTGGATTGGACATGCCGAACAGCCGAAGCTGGCGATTGTGGAGCGGCCGCGCGGGGACGAATGGCTGGATTACGACCTGGCGGCTTTGGAGCGCGACGGCATCGATGTGCTTGTGTCGCTCTTGACCGCGCAGGAAGTGAAGGAACTTGGCCTGAGCAAGGAGCAGGAATTTGCCAACGCTTTGGGCATGCAATTTATTTCTTATCCGATTCCGGACGGGACAACGCCGCGGGACCCGCAATCATTTCATGAACTGGTAGCGCAGCTGGCGAATGCGATTCAGTCAGGGAAAAATGTTGGAGCGCATTGCTACGGCTGCATTGGACGGGCGACGCTTACGACGGCCGCGGTGCTGATCGAGTTGGGCTGGAAAGCGAAGGATGCGCTGGCGTTGGTTGAACAGGGGCGCGGATGTCCGGTGCCTGACACCCGAGCACAAAAAGCCTGGATTCGCCGATACAAGCCGGAAGGGCCGACGGGTTGATCGATCTGACCTTCGCGCACGAGTGGACGGCGGAGATTCTGTCGGCGCGGCCTTTGATTCTGCCGCGGCGTCAGTTTGTTTATCCGCGCTACGCGGAAGAGGTGGAGCGCGGCGCGCTGGAGGTGATGGTGCGGCCCGGGGGAGCCGCTTCGCCGGAATTTTCGGAGGCGTTTCTAGGGACGTTTGCGCTGGGGTTTTCCGATCCGGCTGCGCCGACGGGGCTGTGGAGCTGTCCTGATGCGAAGCAGCTGTGCGCTGTCTCGGGCGGCTATGCGTACGTTGTGAACACGGAGAAGCCGGAAGAGTTTGCGCAGGTGGAGTTTCGTCCGGTGCTGGAGGTTCGCGCGCTGCGGGAGCAGGAACTGCTGCTGTTTGCCGGGCATCACGCGCTGATGGCGTGGGGGCGCGGCGGAAAGGCGTGGCAGACGGCACGGCTTTCATGGGAGGGCGTGCAGATTACGGCGATCGAAGGCCGATGGCTGCACGGCGTTGGTTGGGATATGCCGACGGACCGGGATGTGGGGTTCAAGGTTGATCTGGAGACAGGAGAGAGCGCGATTGGTTGAGGCGCGCGCGAGCGGGAACTCAACTGGCTTTTTTGCGACGCTTCGGCTCGATAGCCTTCTTCAGTGTTTCATCGATGCGGGTCTGCCAGCCTTTTCCTTTAGCCTTGAAGTGTGCGATGACTTCAGGCGAGAGGCGCAGCGAGACCTGCTTCTTAACGGGGGATTTTTGCGGGCCGCGCTGGCCGGGCCGAATGATGGTCGCCTGCGCCCAATAGGCGTCGACGGCCGCATCATCGTTGGGGTCGTAGGGGCCGTCTTCGGGATCGTAGGGGATGGGGGCATTGGAGTCGTATTCTTTTCTCACTCGATCCCAGTCAGTCAGGCTTTTCACGGGCTTGCTCATAAAGTCTCCTTTCCCGGCGCGAGGCAATGCGGAAGGAAATGGCCCGCACTGCAGCGCCCCGAACCGCATATACGAACGCGAGGATCATGCCAACTTCCCTGACCATCGCAAGATCCATATATCTGTGTTCATCGCCCCGAGGTGACGGAAGCGTAACCTTTTCTGGGTTCTCGAAAACCAGGAATGCGTTTGCAAAATCGAGTTGATGCTTTTCGAGGTTTGCGAAGCGCTTGCGTTCGTCCCAGACGACCACGGATTTAATTGTATCTACAATTAAATCGCGAGCGCAAGGATTTTATTCGCCAGGAATTGAATAGAAGCTGAGAATTGAATCGCCCTGCTTGAGGGTGCGGAAGCGGTGGAGTGAGCTGTAGTGGTCGGCGAGGTCGAGTTTTTTGAGGTGTTCGGCGATGATCATCGCGCCGGGCGCAAGCAGTTGCCGGCATTCGCCGCCGAGGAGGGTGAGCGTAGATTCATATTCGGCGGTGACGGAGTAGGGAGGGTCGAGGAAGACGAGATTTGCGACGGTGCCAGATGCGGCCAGGCGCTTGAGTGCGGCGGCGACGCTGCGGAATTCGAGAGCGTAGCCGCCGTGAATGCCGAGCGATGAGAGGTTCGCGCGAATGGCGCGGAGCGCGGGTTCGGAATTTTCGACGAAGATGACCTGTTGTGCGCCGCGGCTAAGAGCTTCGATTCCGACGGCTCCGGAGCCAGCGTAGAGGTCGAGGAAGACGGAGCCGGCGAGGTGCGGGGCGAGCACGTTGAAGAGGGTCTCGCGCAGGCGGTCGCTGGTGGGGCGCGTGTCGAGGCCTTTGGGCGCGGTGAGAGGGCGCGAGCGGAATTGTCCGGCGATG
>DASZLP010000211.1:0-6873 GCA_035552355.1 Bryobacteraceae bacterium
CAGTCACACCATTCACCTCCCGACCGACGAGTATTTCCAGTACGACAAAGTCTTCGAAGGTTTCAAGCAGGAAGGCTCAACCGTCGGCGGCTTCGCCCATATGGGTTGGGACGCGCGCGGCCGGATGCCTCTGCACATGCAACGGGGCGTGGTCCTGACCGCGCCCACCGGCCTGCTTGATTTCATCGAGATCCTGCAAGGCGGACGGCTCGTTACGGACGCATGGTACCGTCTGCTGAACCTCGGAATGAAGATCAAGCCCGGCGCCGGTACCGACTGGCCTTACACCGACATTCCGGGTACGGTCCGCTACTACGTAAAAACCAAAGGTCCCAACTTCGACCTCGATACCTGGTATCGCAATTACCTCGAGGGCCGCACGTTCATCACCAATGGCCCGATGGTGGATCTCACCGTAAACGGCTCCGGTCTCGGCGAGGAGATTCACGTACCCCGCGGGACCAAACTCAAAATCGAGGCCAATGCCCGTCTCAACCCCGAGCTCGACAAGCTCGACAAGCTGGAACTGATCGTCTTAGGCGACAGCGTCAAAACGCAGGCGGCGGACGGCAATAGCGACCGTGTTGACATGAAGACTGAAATCACCGCCGACCACAGCATGTGGATCGCTGTGAAAGCCACGGGCAAGCGCCAGTTGCCGAACAACACTACGGTCGCCCACAGCGCGCCCGTCTATGTCGTCGTCGGTGACGAACCCACCTGGAAGCGCGAGGCGGTTCCGGCCATCTGCCTTGAACTGCAGAAGGAACTGGCCGCCATGCTCACCGAGCCCTATGAGCAACCGGTTGTGGGTAACGAGCCTTGGGAAACGCGTACAGTCCTCGCGGAACAGTGGCTGCAGCAGCGCGCCCAGGTCCGCCCCGAGATTCTGAAAGCCGACGAAGGGTACAACCAGATTCTGGCCAAATGGAGCAAGTTCTCGGGCAAGCCCGCACCGGAGTCGCCTGTGACCGCGGCAGTCAAGACGAGCCAGTTGCCGACGGAGTAACGCTCGCCGGCAGCCATGAAAGCGAGGTTCATCGTCTCGGGCGTAGTCTTTGCCGTTGTGCCGTGCGTCGCGCAACCTCCAGTGCAGAAGGTGCGCATCGTCTTCAACGCGCAGGTAGCCGGCCGACCGTTCGCTTGCGGTGCAACTTACGACAATGTCGGCTCATCGCATGCTCAAGTCACACCTTTGGATCTTCGCTTCTTTGTCTCGCACACCGAACTCCTGACCCCCGACGGCGCCGCTGTTGCTCTTTCCCTCGATCAGGACGGCATCTGGCAATATCGGAACCTTGCGTTGCTCGACTTCGAAGACGGCACAGCGAGTTGCCTCAACGGAAACGCCGGCATCAATAATCAGATCCTCGGGACCGTACCCGCCGGCAGATACACCGGCTTGCGGTTTCAGCTCGGAGTGCCGTTCGAACTCGATCACATCCCCGCTGCCACCGCGCCCTCCCCCCTCAACACCACTGCCATGTTCTGGAGTTGGCAGGATGGCTTCAAATTTCTCAGGGTGGAAGTTGCCACGGTCGCTTCATCGCACCACGCCAACGGGTTTCCCCTGCATGTCGGCTCCACAGGATGCGCGGTGCTCGGCTTTGGCGACGCGCCAGCCGAAGAATGCGCGCATCCCAACCGTGCCACCGTATACTTCCGGATTTTTGACGTCGACCACGATACGGTGGTCTTCGACCTGGCCAGGCTCCTGGCCGGCGTAGACCTCGAATCACCCTCTCCTGTCCATAGCCCCGGTTGTATGTCGTTTTCCGGCGCCGCAGCCTGCGTGGCTCCGATGCGCGCGCTTGGCCTGCCGTTCGACGGCGCGCCCGCGACCGAACAGAGCGTATTCACCCGCGGGGCAAGGCATTGACCCTGCGTCGCACCTTCCGCGCTCTCGCTGCATTCGGTAGTCTCGCCTTCATTACGCTGCTCCCCGCCGGGTCACCGGACTTCAAATGGCCCAAACCCGAATGGGTCCCTGTCCCGGTCGTCCCCGAAGACAATCCCATTACGGACGCCAAAGTCCAGCTTGGCCGCTATCTCTTCTATGACCAGCGCCTCTCCCGTGATGGGTCCATGTCCTGCGCCACGTGCCATCAGCAGGCCCGCGGTTTCACCGATGGGCAGCCAGTCCATGCCGGCGTCGACGGCTCACTTGGCATCCGCAATGCGATGGCACTGACCAACGTCGGCTTTCTCTCCAGCTTTACGTGGGCGAATCCCAAAGTCACAACGCTCGAAAAGCAAGTGATGATTCCGCTCTTCTCCGACCACCCGCTGGAAATGGGGATGCAGGGCCGCGAGAAACAGCTCATCGAAGAACTCGGGCGCGACGACAGTTATCGCCAGATGTTCACCGAAGCTTTTCCCACGCAGAAAGGCGAAATATCGCTGGATACGATCGCCAAAGCCATCGCCTGTTTCGAGCGAACCCTGCTGTCGTTCAACTCGCCTTACGATCGCTTCCTGCGGGGCGACAAAGACGCACTCTCGGCGTCGGCCAGGCGTGGCGGCAGCTTGTTCTTCGGCGAACGTCTCGAGTGCTATCACTGCCACGGCGGGCTCAACTTCACCGATAACAACATTCAGCAGGGACAGGCTTTCCCCGAGTACGGCTTCCACAATACCGGTCTCTACAACGAGGACGGCAACGGCGCCTACAAGAAATGGGACCACGGCCTCCGCGATGTCACCGACCGCGCGGACGACGAAGGCCGCTTCCGCACGCCCACGCTGCGCAATGTGGCCCTGTCCGCGCCGTATATGCACGACGGCTCAATCGCTACGCTTGAGGACGTCGTCCGCAAGCACTACGCGCTGATGGGCCGCGCCGGCTCAACCCCTGACGGGCCTAGTCCATTGCGCGATCAATACGTCATCGGATTTAATCTCGCCGATAGCGAAGTCGAAGACGTGGTGGCTTTCCTCAACAGCCTCACGGACGAAGATTTTATCCGCAACCCATCTTTCTCCGATCCGCGCACCAAAAAGTCGAAATAGTGCGGGATTCTCTGGCGCGGCGGAGCCTTGCGTGATCCGCGTTCGAACAAAGGACTACGGCAGATAGCTCGACGTCCCGCCGGCCGCCGGAATATAAGCCTTTGTCGTGTAATCCATCACCATGCGATCGGCGCTGAATCGCCATCCCAGCGTGCGGATCATCCGCTTCATGCGGCGGATCCAGCCGCGCGGAAGCCCGTCGGCGTCCCGATCGTAGTAAAGCGGAATCGCTTCGTCGCGCAGCACGCGATACAAATCGTCGGAGTCGCGACTGTCGTGCACGTTCATGTTGGTGTGCGTGCGGCCCGTGCCGATGCCAAATCCGTTCAGCCCGTCATAAGCCTCCGCCCACCACCCGTCGAGCACCGAGAGATTCAGACCACCGTTCAGAATCACCTTCTGACCGCTGGTGCCGGACGCCTCCAGAGGACGTCGAGGATTGTTGAGCCATACATCCACGCCCTGAACAAAGTGGCGTCCGACGTTGATGTCGTAATCCTCCACAAACACGAATTTGTCCGAGAACTGGCGATCGCGCATCAACTGGGCGATCTGCTGCAACACGCGCTTGCCCGGCTCGTCGTGGGGATGCGCCTTGCCTGCAAACACAAACTGCACCGGGCGGCGCGGATCGTTCACCATGGCCGCGAGACGCTCGATATCCGCCAGCAGAAGATTAGCGCGCTTGTAAGTGGCGAAACGGCGGGCGAAGCCAATGGTGAGCGCATCGGGGCTGAGGATGCGTTCAAGCCGATGGTATTCGTCGGCCGGCTCTCCGCGTCGCCGGGCCTGCGCGACGGCGCGACGGCGTACAAACTCGATGAGCCGCGACTTCAGGATGAGATGCGTCTCCCAAAGCTCGCCGTCGTCAACCTTACCGATGTCTTCCCATATATGCGATTCGCCGCCATGCTCCTGCCAGCCCGCCCCCAGATTCCGCTCATAAAGCTGGACCATCTGAGGCGCGAGCCAGCTCGGCACGTGAATGCCGTTTGTAATATGCCCAATCGGCACCTCTTCTTCGGACTTGCCGGGAAAGAGGCTCGTCCACATCGCTCGCGAAACCTCGCCATGCAGCGCCGAGACCGCGTTCGCGCGGCGCGCCAGCTTGAGCCCCAGCACGGTCATGCAGAAGCTTTCGTGCGGATTGCCCGGGTTCTCGCGGCCCAGCGCCATGAGCGCTTCGTGCGAGAGACCCAATGCGTCGCGCAGCGGTCCCAGGTGTTCCTCGATCAGGTCAGCCCCAAAACGGTCGTGGCCGGCCGGCACCGGAGTATGAGTGGTAAAGACAACCTCGCGCGAAACGCGCGGCACAGCCTGGTGGAAATCGATGCCTTCCTCTTCCATGCGACTGCGAATCGCTTCCAGGACCGCAAAACCGCTGTGGCCTTCGTTCAGATGCAGCACGCCAGGAGTAATTCCCATCGCCTTCAGCGCGCGGAATCCCCCGACTCCTAACAGCGCTTCCTGGCGGATGCGAACACGGCCGTCGCCGCCATAAAGTCTCGACGTCAGTGCGCGATCCTCGAGCGCGTTTCCCTCTACGTTGGAGTCGAGGAGAAGAAGATTGCAGCGGCCTACACGTACGCGCCAGACTTTGGCGTGAATCGCCCCGCCGCGCGTTTCGATTTGTAGCGTGACAGGCTCGCCGTTCGTGCCGATGGCCGGCTCCATCGGAAGCCCATTCACATCTGTTTTCAGGTATTCTTCGTGCTGCCAACCGCTCGCGTCGAGTCGCTGCGCAAAATAGCCCTGGCCGTAGAAAAGACCCACGCCGACCAGAGGGATTCCAAGATCGGACGCGCTCTTGATGTGGTCGCCCGCCAGGACCCCGAGCCCTCCAGAATAGATCGGCAGCGACTCATGCAGGCCGAATTCGGCGGAAAAGTAACCGACCGGGCGAGGACGAAGAACCCCCGCATGGGTCGAGCCCCATGTCCGGTCCTGCGCAAGATAGTCGCGCATGCGGCGATACGCGTGGTTGATACGGCTGTGCAGCATCAATTCGCCCGCTCGCTGCTCGATTCTCGCCAGCGGCATCTCGTGCAGAAGCGAAATCGGGTTCTTGTTCAGAGCCCGGAACCGTACAGGATCCAACTCGCGGAAGAGACTCCCCGAGTCGTGGTCCCAGCTCCACCAGAGGTTGCGTGCGAGCGACCAGAGCTTTTCCTGCGCGGGCGCGATGAAACGTGCCAGCGTCCGCGCTTCCGCAATGATCGGTGCGACTTCCGCGGCGGCCTCGCTCAGCATCTGGATTTCACTGTCGTCGAAGACGCGCGCCTCCCGGGTCTGCACCACGAGCACGCCCTGCAGCACGCCCCGCTCGATCAGGGGAACGCCCAGAAAGGACTCGTATTCGTCCTCTCCGGCTTCACTGAAGTATTTGAAGCGCGGATGGTTCCTGACATGCGCCACTGAAACGGGTAGAACTTTTTCCGCCACCAGTCCGGCGAGGCCTTCGCTCAGCGCGAGGCGCAGAGTGCCGATGCACTGCGGGCGAAGCCCCACGGTGGCCGCAAGGACAAGGCTCGCGCGATCCGGCTCGAGAAGGTAGGCGGAGCAGACGTCGGTACGAAAGCGTCGCGCAATTAATTCAGCGACGCTCATCAGCGCTTCGGCCGGCCGGCCGCTGTCGGCGGTGAGGGTGGCGATCTGTTCGAGCGTCGGGTTGTTGTTGGAATCGAATGCCGGGGCTGGTTGGCTCATGTCGGTTTCCTCCGGGTCGTGGCATATCCTGCCGGCGACTCGGTGGTTCGCGACGGAGCGAACGAAATTACAGTTTACGATATGGAGGCTCGCGGTCTTACGCTTTGTTCGCCGTTGCCCCCAGTTGTACAATACAGATTCCTCGTTCGTCCACGACCTCGTCGGTCTCTTGTTCCCGTCCTCATTTCGAATTTGGTTTGCTCCCACGGCTGATCCGATTTTGGCCGGTTGCGACAGGAGGGTTTCATGCAGATCAACAGACGATGGCTTACTCTCGCGGCGTTGCTCGCGTTACCAGCGGCGCTTTTCTTCGGAACGGGATCCGCTCAATCGACCGATGCCGCTCTCATTGCCAGGGCGAAGGAGATCCATTCGCGCATCATCACCCTCGATACGCACAACGACATCGACGCTGCCAACTTCACCGCCGATTGCAACTACAAGATGCGCCTGTCGACGCAGGTGAATTTGCCGAAAATGGTCGAAGGCGGCATGGACGTCTCGTTCATGATTGCTTACGTCGGACAGGGTCCGTTGACGCCCGAGGGCTACACTCGCGCCTATAAACAGGACATCGCCAAGTTCGACGCTGTACATCGCCTGACTGAAAAGATCGCGCCGGATAACATCGGTCTCGCGTTGACTCCAGCCGATGTCGTAGCCCTGCACAAGAGGGGCATGAAGATCGCGGTCATCGGTGTCGAAAACGGATATCCCATCGGCACGGACCTTTCCCGCGTGAAAGAGTTTTACGATCGCGGCGGACGTTACATGTCGCTCGCGCACAACGGCAACAGCCAGTTGGCCGATTCCAACACCGGCGAAACCGAAGGGTATCTCTGGAACAACGGCCTGTCGCCGCTCGGTCGACAAGTCATCGCCGAAATGAATCGCCTCGGCATGATGGTCGATCTCTCGCACCCGTCGAAAGGCGCCAATCTGGAGGCCATTCGTCTTTCGAAGGCTCCGGTGATTGCGTCGCATTCGAGCGTGCGCGCCCTCACCGACGTCAGCCGCAACATGGACGATGAGCAACTGCTCGCTCTCAGGAAGAACGGAGGAGTCATTCAGGTTGTCGCCTTTTCGGCCTACCTCCGCACCGATTCGAAAGAGCGCGTTGCCGCGCTTGCCGGCCTTCGCAAGGAGTTCGGGCTCACC
>DASZLP010000212.1:0-5092 GCA_035552355.1 Bryobacteraceae bacterium
TATGGGCGTCTGGCGAGCCACGAAAGCGAAACGAGTATACGCCCATCCTGCGGATCGGCTGACCTTCAGAAAGCAGGTAGCCTCGCACCGAAATCCGGCGGCTCTCAGTAAAATAGCAAAAGCTACGGGACTGCGGCCGGAAGATCTCAAGTAGCGCGCCAGGAAGTGCCTGCTTACGCCGCGAACAGAAATTTCAGCGGAGCGGGAACCTCTTCTCCGCTTCAATCATGTCGGCAAGAATTTCGAGGGCAATTGACTTTGCCTTGCGTATGGCCGCGTCTCGAGTGGCGCCGTAAGCCATCACCCCGGGCAGATCGGACACGGACGCAAGGAATCACCCGTCTTCTTCCTGATCGATTTCAATCGGGATCGGCTCAATTCTGACCATACCAGCATGACACCTGCTTTCGCGGACACTTCTGGCAATACCGCGGAACCTCGGCTGCAGGCTCGTCTTCCCTTACCAACATCCAATTAATCCCGTTTATCCGTTTTCATCCCCTGCCAAAGGTTTAAGGTTCTATGTTTTGACTTTCCCGGCGGTAACCACGCTTCCCCCGGAATTTCACACGTAAATCCCGTCACTTACACCAAAATCTCCGCAAACTCCGCCCAACCCTCTGCTACAACAAAACCGGAGAAATCATCCGGATGAACGCCCCAACCCTCAGCCACAGCGCGCACCACTCCGCCCGGCTCGCTCCCACTCTCATCCGAATCGCACACCCCAAAAAGCGAAAATTTACAATTGAACCCAAGCCCGGAACCAATAAGTCCCGATTCCACGGACACATACGAAAAATCCGGACCGCTCCCGGAACCCACGAACGACCCACCGAAACCCACCAAAGACGCACGCAATCCCTGCTCGTGGGTCCTCCAGCTTCCGTCGATCCCGCCCTAATCCGCCCCCGCCTGCGCCCCGCCCGGCACCAGAAACCCCGGCCGGTTCGCAAAAGCCTTCCTCCGGCTGAACCTCTTGCTGAACCGGTCCAGATACAGATAAATCACCGGCGTCGTGAACAACGTCAACAGTTGGCTCACCAGCAGTCCGCCCACGATCGCGATCCCCAGCGGTTGCCGCAGCTCCGCCCCGACGCCAAACCCCAGCGCCATCGGCATGCCGCCCAGCAGTGCGCAAGATGTCGTCATCATGATCGGCCGGAAGCGCAGCAAACACGCCTGGTAAATCGAATCCCGCGGGCTCAGGCCCGTCCGCTCCGCCGCCAGTGCGAAGTCGATCATCATGATCGCGTTCTTCTTCACGATGCCGATCAGCAGAATAATGCCGATCATCGCGATGATGGAAAGCTCCGTCCTGAACAGGACCAGCGCGATCAGCGCGCCCACGCCCGCCGACGGCAGCGTCGAAATAATTGTCAGCGGATGCACCAGGCTTTCATACAGCATCCCCAGCACGATGTAAACCGTCAGCAGCGCCGTCAGGATCAGCATCGGCTGCGTCGAGAGCGAGTCCTGGAACGCCTGCGCGGTGCCCGCGAACTTACCCGTGATCGCGACCGGAAGCCCCATCTCGACTTCCGCCCCGTTGATCGCCCGGACCGCGTCTTCGAGCGAATATCCCTCCACCAGATTGAACGAGAACGTCGTCGCCGGGAACTGTCCCTGGTGCGGCAATTGGATCGGCGTGATCCCCTGCTGGAAATGCGCGAACGTCGACAACGGCACCGAAAGACCGCGCGGCGTCTGCACGTAAACCTGCTTCAGGAAGTCGGGACTCTCCCACCACTGTTGTTCGAGTGCCAGCACGACATGATACTGGTTGATCGCCTTGTACATCGTCGATACCTGCCGCTGTCCGAACGCATCGTAGAGCGCGCTGTCGACCGCCTGTGCTGTCAGACCGAGCCGCGACGCGGTATCCCGGTCGATGATCACGTTCGTCGCCAGACCGGAATTCTGCTGGTCCGAGCTGACATCCGCAATCTCCGGCAGCGCCGACAGCTTGTCGAGCACGCGCGGACCCCAGAGCGCGAGCAGATCGAGATCCTGTGTCTGCAGCGTGTATTGGTATTGCGCGTTGCCCTGGCGGCCGCCGATCTTGAGATCCTGCTGCGATTGCAGGTAGAGCGTCGCGCCCGGCATGCCGGCCGTCTGGTTGCGCAGACGAGCAATCACTTGATCGGGCGTCGCCTCGTGCTTCTCTTTGAGCTGCAGGAAAATCTGCGCGGAGGCGCCGCCGCCCCAGCCGCCGCCGTTGCCGCCTGCCGTCAGTCCGACAGTATCGACGTCGGGATCGGCGCGCACCTGTTCTTCAAACCATTTCGCCTTGTCCACCAGCGCCTGATACGAGATGTGCTGCTGGCCCTGCACCTGCCCCTGCAGACGGCCCGTGTCCTGCTGCGGGAAAAATCCTTTCGGGATCTTCACGTAAAGATAGCCACTGACCCCCAGCGTCAGCAGCATCACGAGGAGCACGGGCGCCGGATGCGACAGTACCGCCTGCAGCGCCGAAGCGTAGGTCGAGATAACCCACTGGAAGAATTTCTCCGTCAGGTTGTAGAGGCGGCCGTGCTTCGTGTCGTGCCGCAGCAGCCGCGAGCACATCATCGGCGTCGCGGTGAGCGAGATCAGCAGCGATACGGCGATCGCCACCGACAGCACCACCGCGAATTCGCGGAACAGACGCCCGATGATTCCCGGCATCAGCAAAATCGGGATGAACACCGCAATCAGCGAGATGCTCATCGAGAGCACAGTGAAGCCGATCTCCTCGGCGCCCTTCAGCGCGGCCTTCATCGGCGTCATGCCGCCTTCGATGTGGCGCGTTATGTTTTCGATCACGACAATCGCATCGTCCACCACGAATCCGGTGGCGATCGTCAGCCCCATCAGCGAGAGATTGTCGAGCGTGTAGCCGAGCAGGTACATCGCGCCGAACGTTGCGATCAGCGACACCGGCACCGAGATGCTGGGGATGAACGTCGCCCATCCGTTACGCAGGAACGTGAAGACCACGAGGATCACGAGGCCGATCGAGATCAGCATGTTGCGCTGCGCGTCGCGCACGGATCCCCGAATGGTCGTGGTCCGGTCGTTTTCGATCTTGAAATCCACGTTGGTCGGAAGCGACGCCTTGAAACGCGGCAGGATCTCTTTGATCCGCCGCACCGTGTCGACGACGTTGGCATTCGGCTGCCGGCTGATCTGAATCAGGACCGCGGGCTTCCCATCGGCCATCCCGAGGTTGCGGACATCTTCAACCGAGTCGATCACGCGGCCGAGATCGGAAAGCCGCACGGGCGAGCCGTTGCGGTAAACGACGATCAGGTTCCGGTAGTCCTTCGCTTCGAGAAGTTGATCGCTGACGATGAGCGGGACGGTCGTGCGGTCGTTCTCGAGCGCGCCTTTCGGTTTCAGGGCGTTGGCGCTTCCGAGGAAGCTGCCGATCTGATCGAGCCCGACATTGTATTTGGAGACGGGCTGCGGGTTGACCTCGACGCGCACGGCGGGCAGGGAACTGCCGCTCACCTGCACCAGTCCGACGCCCTCGATTTGCGCGAGCTTTTGCGCGAATATCGACGACGCCGTGTCGTACAGCAGCGGCCTCGGCACGACGTCCGAAGTCAGCGCGAGGATGAGGATCGGCTGGTCGGACGGATTCTGCTTCTTATAAGAAGGATTGCGCGGCAGGTTCGACGGCAAATACCCGCGCGCGGCATTGATCGAAGCCTGCACATCGCGCGCCGCGGAGTTGATATCGCGGCTGAGGTCGAACTGCAGCGTCACCTGCGCCGAGCCGACCGAGCTGCGGGACGTCATCTCGGTGACGCCCGCGATACGCGTGAATTGTTTTTCGAGAGGCGTCGCGATGGCGGCTGCCATCACTTCCGGGCTCGCGCCGGGAAGCTGCGCGGAGACGTTAATCGTCGGGAAATCGACTTGTGGAAGCGCGGCGACCGGCAACTGGAAGTAGGCAATGCCGCCGGCAAGAGTGAGGGCGATCGTGAGCAGCGTCGTCGCGACAGGTCGTTCGATAAAGGGTTGCGAAATGCTCATGTTCACCTCGCGTCAGGTAGCTTACATGCTCGCACAAAAATGGTTTCAGTGCGGCGCGGGCACGCCTCATCCCACGTTGACGAACCGGACCGTGTGGCGCATCAGATACCAACAGGGCGCGTATCCGTACTGCGGAAACAACGCATAAACGCAACGCTCGGTTATCGGATCGGTGCGCTCATAAGAGACTTTGTTGAAATGCTCGGCGATTGCGAGAAAGCGCTCGATGCGGACGTCCGCAAATGGCGCCTTACGCGCATGCGCGTAAGCGAAATCGACGGCGTAGAGAAGGGCAGTCAGCGCAACAACCGCGAGCAGAATCTTCCGGACGATCCGCATCGTCTACCGGAACAGCCTCAGCAGGCCATCGATGCTCTGGAGGGGAATCGGCTGGTCTGCCACCAGCGGCTCGCCATAGCGCACGCCGATGAGGGAACCATAGTATCGATCGCGCGCTTCCAGACGAAGCAGAAAATCGCCTTCGACTGCCGCGCCGAACTGCGACTCGAAAATCCGCAGCAGCTCGAGTTTGCGCTCGAATACATCCGATGTATCGATGACGAATGTGGGGGGCTGAAACTGGTGAATCGGATAGTAGAGAAACGCGGCAGGCTTGTGCGGCGCGTTCGCATCGTCGAGCGTGCTCAGCCCGCAAAGAAGCCGCGAATTCCTGACGATCAGGCCTGCCGCTGCATGGTCAGGATGCCGGTCTTCCAACCACGGTGCGATCACGATCCGAGGCTTGTGACGGCGGACGGCGCTGGGGATTACCCGCCGGCTCTCCATCGAATCCACGAGCCCGCAGTCGGGAAGTCCGGCATTCTCCCGGCTCGCGGCGCCCATGAAAGTCGCGGCCGCGGCGGCTTCCACCGCGCGCTGACCGGCCGTGCCGCGCGACCCCATCTCGCCGCGAGTCAAATCGACGATCGCCAACGAAATGCCCCTGTCGCGCAGCAGCAACGCAGTGCCGCCGAGCCCCCATTCCACGTCGTCGGGATGCGCTCCGAACAGCAGGACCTCGCTCATTCCGGCGCGCTCGACGGCGGCACAATCCCTTTCAGCCGGAGATACA
>DASZLP010000213.1:0-22394 GCA_035552355.1 Bryobacteraceae bacterium
CAAGTCAGCAGATAACACTTTTCAATCCTGGCGTATCCAGCGTGAATTTCACGGCGGCGGCCATTGCGTCCGACGCAGGCTCGTGGCTCACGGTCGCGCCTGTAAGCGGATCGCTCACCCCCGGCGCTACCCCGCTGACGATCCGCGGCGATTTTTCAAGTCTGGCGGCTGGAATTTATACCGGCACGGTGCGGGTGACATTCGACGACGGCACCGTGGATCCGATCACCGTTATTCTGATTTCGACCAGCGGAAGCACCGCGCCAGGGGCCAGCCTGCGTCCGCGCACTGTTGCCGGGTGCGCGGCGGGGAAAGCGGGCTCGCTGATCGCCGCGTTCGCGGAACCACTCGATCAGTCGGCGCTGCAGGCAGGTGTCGCGCAGCTCGTTCGCGTTTTGATGTTCGACGATTGCGGGAATCCCGTGAGCGCGGGTGGGGTGGCGCAGGTGACCTTCAGTAATGCGTCCGGCCCGAGTGACACTCCCGTTTCTCTGCATGACGCAGGAAATGGCATTTGGGAAGGGACCTGGACGCCGGTCAATTCCGGCACGAAGATTACGCTGAATGTCGCGGCCTCTGAAAATACGGTGTCCGGCATGCTGCAGTCGATTCCGGCAACGATCACGACGTCAGTGGCCGGACTCAAAGCGAGTGCCGCGGCGCAGACTTCGGGGGTTGTCAATGCGGCGAGCGGAGCGCTGGCCGTTCCCGGAAGGATTGCGCCCGGCGAAATCGTGGCGATCTACGGCAGCGGGTTGATGACGGGATCTCCTGTTCCGGCTTCGAGCATTCCATTAAGCACCACGCTCGGCGCCACAGAGCTGGTGATCGGCGGCCAGCCTGTACCGCTTTACTATGCGAGTTCGGGGCAGATCAACGGCGAGATTCCGCAGAATCTGAATCCGAATGCTTCGTATCAGCTCGTCATCGCACGAGGGAACACGCGTTCGGTGCCGACGCTGCTCACCGTGGCGCAATACGATCCGGCGATCTTCACAATGGATTCGTCCGGATCCGGCCAGGGCGCGGTCGAGATCGCAGGCACCGTGATCGTCGCGGCTCCGGCAAGCGGCGGCGGACGGCCAGTTCAGAGCGGCACGGAATACCTGACCATCTTCTGCACCGGATTGGGCGCCGTGGCGGGTCCGAATGGAGAGGCGCCTCCGGCGGACGGCGCGGCTGCACCGCTGGACATTCTTTACCGAACGAAGGCTCCGGTGAGCGTGACGATCGGTGGCGCGGATGTCCCGGTGTCGTTCTCGGGATTGACGCCTGGCGTTGTCGCGCTGTATCAGGTCAACGTCGCGGTTCCGGCAGGTGTTCAAACAGGGGACGCCGTGCCCCTCGTGCTTACCGTCACCGATCCCGATACGGGCGCGCGGTTTGTGGCGAATACCGTTACGGTTGCTGTGCAATAGCGCGGTTTACACAGCTTTGAAGCCCGCGCGCTCGAGGCCGCGGCGGGCTTCAGGACTTTTCATAAACGTCTCCCACACGAAGCCGGTCCGCAGATTTTCCGCCATCAGGAGCGTGATGCCCGTATCGATTCCGATCACGCCCGGATCGAACCAGTTCTTCAGAGGATTGAGTGCGTTCACCAGGCCGTAGCGGCACCAGCCGCGGTCGCCGAATCGGTTACGCACCGTCTTCAACACACGCAGCGTTTCGTTCGGAAGAAAAACCAGCGAGCCGCCCGCCGCGCTCGGCGTGACTGTTCCGTCAATCGGGCCGATCTCAGGGGGGCCGCCCCAGACAGCGTATCCGTGTTGCGAATTGGAGGCGGTGATTCCCCAGAAATCTTCGGTGTAATCGGGAAAGCGCGGCGCAAGGTCCAGACAAAAGAGACGATGAGCTTCGGTGGCTTTGCGGGAGTTGTTGAAGTAGTCGGCGTATTGATCGCGCTTGCCGCGTAAATCGAACCACGCCTGCGGATACTGGTGAACGAACAGCGGCGCGAAGGAGCCGATGTAGTCCAGACCGTCATATTCAAAGTTGGTCCGCTTCCAGGCGCTCCACGTTTCCTCGGGCAGAGGATGCGAAGGCGAACCCATACCGAGGAGATTCATCATCACGAGCTCGCTGTAATAATCCCAGCGATAAGGGAGAAAGCCGCCTTCCGGACGCCAGCCATGCGACACGAGCGATGTATCTTCCGCGGCCCAGCTCCAGTCGACGCGGGTGAAGATCGCATTGGCGAGGCGGTCGAGCGGCCCCCAGTTGAAATATTCCCGGCAGGTCAGAATGCCGCAGAGCAGAATGGACGTATCGATCGACGACACTTCGGCGTCCCATACTCGTTCGCCGGTGCTCATATTGGCCCAGTGATAGAAGAAGCCGCGATGGTTTGGCATCGTCTTCCAAAGGAAAAGAAGCGTGTTGAGAGCGCGCGCGCGGATATCGGAGGGCGACGCGAAGCCGCGTTTGTGGCCGATGCAAAGAGCGGTGAGTCCGAAGCCGGTGGCGGCTATGCTGGCGACGAACTCCTTCTCGGAGGGTTTGCCTTCCCAGTGATCGCGTACCAGTCCGGTTTTCGGATCGGCTTGCTCCCAAAAGAAGAGGAAGTGGGCCTTCTCCAGTTGGTCCAGAAACGAGTCGTCTTCAGGCGCGAGCGAGACAGGCTGAAGGTCCGCGGAACCGGGCCGGGCGGTGGCTCCACTGTCCGAAGCCAGCGTTGTTTTGAGTTTGCCGGATGAAGCAGCGGCGAGTTGCAGGAGGAGCTCGCGGCGCGAAATCATGGTGTGGAATCCAGCGGCATGTGAATTGCCAACACGTCCTCATCAAACCCTGGAATATGAAGTGCGAGGACAAACTGGCACGAATATGTCCCAGCGATCAGTACGCAAGTTAACAATTTTTATTGCGGTTCTGATAGCGTGCTGTGTCGGGCTTTCCATTTTTATTCGTATGTTGCAGCGGCAAAAAGTACTGAATATAACAGGCACGGTCCTTGTAGCCGATACCGATGTCAGGAAGCAGCGGCCGCTGGAGGGTGTCGAAGTGAGTGCGGACGAGGGCGAATCGACGGCGATAACCGATGCCTCGGGTTTGTTCCGGCTGAAGCTGCCGCCCTCATCGCTGTTGAAGCTCAACGGGGGGCCGCGCAACCAGAGTGTCTCGCTGCATCTGACTCATCAGGATTACCTGCCGCTCGAAACAACCATCGAAGCGGGCGGCGAGCTGGAGGTACTGCGGATGAAGCCCATGGCGACGCCTGAAGACGCGATCGGACCGGAGATTCCCGTATCTGACGTCAGGCTGCGCTATACCGAGAGCGCGCCCACCAGCGCGGACACGGGAAGCGCGCTGCAGCCCTTCGAGGTCGTAAACAAGGGAAATATCCCCTGCGAGGGACGGCCGCCGTGTTCTCCGGATGGAAAGTGGAAAGCCGCGATCGGCGGAACGTCGCTCGATGCGGGCGAGGGCCACGAGTTTCGGGAAGCGCGCGTGTCGTGCGTGGCAGGCCCGTGTCCCTTCACGAAAATCGAGCACGATGGATTTTCGCAGGGCGGCAGAATCATCAACGTGACCGTGCGGGACTGGTCGGACACGGTCAATTTCGTGCTCGAAGCGGAGGTGAGCCAGACGAGCATGACAGATTCCATCCGTCTGTCGTACCCGCTGATTTTCAGCCGCGGCATGAACTTCAGTTTGCCGCCCTCCGGCGAAGGTCCGAGCATCGAAGCGACGGTGGGCGGATTTGAGGCGGTGTATCCGATCGAGCCGGCGCTGAAGACTTCGTGGGCGACCTGCACCGTGCAGGTGGCGCGGGATAAGACGAAGAGCTACCGGTGCGACCTGAAGCCAGGCTATAGATTTCAATAATAAGAAAAGCTATCAGCCATCAGCTGTCAGCTATCAGCTAATAAGGTTCGCGCCTGCGGCGCGTTCCGCATTATTATTTTTAATACGTGAGGGACTTTCGTGAACTGAAGGTTTGGCAGAAGGCGCATGAGTTGACTCTGGCCGTCTATCAGGCCACGACCTCTTTCCCGCGCGACGAGCTTTACGGATTGACCAGTCAGTTGCGGCGATGCAGTTCGTCAATTCCGGCCAACATCGCGGAGGGATGCGGAAGGAACGGCGAAGCCGAGTTCGCGCGGTTCTGTTCCATCGCGATGGGATCGGCCAGCGAGTTGGAGTATCACCTGTTGCTGGCCAAAGATCTGACGCTCATCAAACCCGAAGATCACACACCGCTCGCGGAGCGAGCAGTCGAGCTCAAGCGCATGCTCACCGCACTGCATCAAAAACTCGCGCCGCAGGCGCGCACGACGCGAGCTGACAGCTGACGGCTGATAGCTGACAGCTTTTCATCTATAATTTGCCGCCTGCAATTCAAACAGCCGCGCGTAGAGCCCGCCCTGGGCGGTGAGATCGCTATGGCTGCCTTCTTCGCAAATTTGTCCATCGCGCAGAACCAGAATGCGGTCGGCCATGCGCACCGTGGAGAAACGGTGCGAGATCAATACCGCTGTGCGGTCTTTCATGAGCTCGGCGAAATTGCGGAAGACTTCGGCTTCCGCCGCGGCGTCGAGTGAGGCGGTCGGTTCGTCCAGAATCAATACCTGCGCGTCGCGAATGTAAGCGCGGGCGAGCGCGACGCGCTGCCACTGGCCGCCGGAAAGCTCGATGCCGCCTTCGAAACGGCGCCCCAGCATCTGCTCGAGCTGGCCAGGAAGACGGTTCACCACGGCGTCCACGCCGCTCTTGCGCGCCGCGTCCCATACCGCATCGTCATCATGGATGCGTTCGATGCGGCCGGCGCCGATGTTTTCACGCACGGGGAAGTCATAACGGAAGAAATCCTGAAAGATGATGCCGACCTCGCGCCGCAGATCGTCGAGCTTGTAGTCGCGCAGATCGACTCCATCCAGATAGATGGCGCCGCTGGTGGGCTCATAAAGGCGGGCCAGCAGTTTGACGAGCGTGGTCTTCCCCTCGCCATTTTCGCCGACAAGCGCAACATGCTCTCCCACGCCGATGTTGAAGTTCAGATGGCGCAGCACGTACTTCGCGCCGCCCGGATAACGAAACGAGACGTTGCGGAACTCGATGCCGCCGCGCAGCGGCCGCGGGGCCGGGATGGCGTTCGGCCTCGAGGCGATTCGGGGTTTAACGTCGAGGAAACTGACGAGGTCCGTCAGAAAAAGCGCCTGCTCGGAGACGTGAGAGAACTGCGAAAACACGACCTGCAGTTGCCCGTTGGCGGCGGCTACGGCCCCCGCGAGAAATGTCAGGGTTCCGATCGTGATGCGGCCTTCCCAGGTGTCCAGAACGAGGCTCGCGTAGCAGGCGTAGTAGCCCGCTGAAGCGATCACGCCGAGCACCGTGGCCCACATGACGCGCCGGGCGGCGTGGCGGCGGGTGTGGGCGATGACCTCGTCCGAGCGCTGTTTGTAGCGGGTCCCCAGATAATCGCGCAAGCCGAAAACGCGAACCTCTTTCGCGCTGTCGCGGCTGCTGCCGAGTACCCGCAGATAATCGAGCTCGCGGCGCAAAGGCGTAAGCCGTCGCGCGAGCGCGAAGGAATCGACGATGAACTGGCTCTCGCCGGTGAACGCCGGAAGCGCGCAGAAAACCAGGAGAGACAACAGCAAGGGTGAGTAAGCGGCTGCCGCCCCGCCCATGACAACCAGCATCACGGCCGACTGCAGAAGCTGTCCCATGGAGCTGAACAGCACGCCGCGGTCGGTGGCCTGCACGCGTGCCCGTTCGAGCTTGTCGTGAAACTCCGGATCTTCCATCGAAGCAAGATCGAGCTGCGCGGCATGGTTCATCACGCGCAGGCTGATGGAATGCGAGAACTCGTCGACGATGCGGAGATCGCAGTAGTCGGTCGCGCGGCTGACGGCGGAGGCGCACACAACCAGCACGAACTCCGCGGCCAGAAGCTCCCACAGCAGGGCCGACGAGCTGCGGTTGCGGCTGACCAGCAAATCGATAATCCGCTTCGACACAAAGAGCACTCCGAGCGGAACGACAGCCGCCGTGATCCGCAACAGCACGGAGCCGACGATCAGGCGCGGCGCGGCGTCCCAAAGATAGCCAAAAACGCGGGGGAGAGTTTTGAGGCCGGCGGAGCGGGCTGGACTACCTTCGGTGGCTGCGGCGGCTGGCATGTGTCCGTTCTGTTACGACGTCTGTCGGCAAATCAGGGCAAGCAATCGGCCTTCCGATGGGCCGATCCTTCTCATCCCGAACAGCGGGGCGCGGCCCTCGCGTGACCATACGAACAATGCCACGCCATCTCCGACAATTGCCTTGTATGCGCCGCCACACGCCGGAGTTTACTTTCGTGCATTCGCCAGCCGTAATAGAAGAGTGTGGACAAGAGACTCCCTGCACGGTCTGATCGAGGAAAAACTACGCGGTTATAAGTTCATCGTCGTATCGAACCGCGAACCCTATATCCACCACTATTCCGGCGGACAGATCAGCGTGGAGACTCCGGCGAGCGGCATGGCGACGGCTCTCGACCCGATCCTGCAGACGAGTGGCGGCACCTGGATCGCGCACGGCAGCGGCGACGCTGACCGATCCGCCGTCGACGCGCACGACCGCCTCCTGGTGCCCCCGGGAGATCCGCTTTACACGCTGCGGCGTGTCTGGCTCACCAAGGAAGAAGAACAGGGCTATTACTACGGCGCTTCGAACGCGAGCATCTGGCCTTTATGCCACGTCGTCTATACGCGTCCGGTTTTCGACCACAATGACTGGCAGTGCTACCGCCAGGTGAATGAAAAGTTCCGCGACGCGGTGCTCGAGGAAGCGGGGAGCGATCCGACGTTCGTCTTCATTCAGGATTATCACCTCGCGCTGCTGCCCCGGATGCTGCGCGAGTCGAATTCCGGCACGTTGATCATCGCGCAATTCTGGCACATTCCGTGGCCGAACCATGAAATCTTCCGCACCATGCCGTGGGCGGAGGAAATGCTCGATGGGTTGCTCGGCAACGATCTGCTGGGATTTCATCTGCGGTACGACTGCCAGAATTTTCTGGAAGCCGTCGATCGCCTCGTGGAAGCGAAGATCAATCAGGCGGAATTCGAAATCACGCGCGGCGGACGCGGCACGCTCATCCGCCCGTTTCCGATCAGCATCGACTTCGACGGGCACAACGAGATGGCGCGCAGCCCGGCCGTGGAAGAGCAGATCCGCTACTGGGAACGGAAACTGCGGCTGCGGCCGGGCGATCTGGTCGGCATCGGCATCGATCGCATCGACTACACGAAGGGTATTCCGGAAAGGCTGCGCGCCGTCGATTCGCTGCTGGAGCGCTGTCCCGAATACCGCGAGCGGCTGGTGTTCGTGCAGATCGGCGTGCCGAGCCGCATCCATCTGCATCCTTACAAGCAGTTGAACGACGAAATCGAAGAGCTGGTGGAAGAGATCAACTGGAAATGGGGATCGGGCTCGTGGGCGCCGATCGTGTATCGGTACGGCCATCACAGCCAGAAGGAGATGGCCGCGCTGCACAGGCTCTCGAGCTTCTGTGTGGTGAATGCGCTGCATGATGGCATGAACCTGGTGGCCAAGGAGTACGTGGCGAGCCGCTTCGACAGCGACGGTGTGCTGATCCTGAGCCAGTTCACGGGCGCGTCGCGGGAGTTGACGGATGCGCTGCTGGTGAATCCGTTCTCGGTGGAAGAGACGGCGCTGGCGATCAAGGCGGCTCTCGAGATGCCGGCGGAAGAACGTGCGCGGCGCATGCAAAAAATGCGCGAAATGGTCGCGGCCAACAATATTTACCGCTGGGCAGGGAAATTCCTTTCCGCGCTGTTGCGGTTCGATTTCGCGGAAACACCTGCGCCAGCCGTTCCGAAGAGCGATGGCGCGATTCTTGTTTGATTGTCTGGAGACACTCCGCCCCAGCGTGGAACGCGCCGCCCGTTTACTGCTTTTCCTCGATTTCGACGGCACGCTGGCGCCGATTGTGGATTTTCCCGAAGACGCCGCCATGCCGGAATCCACACGGGCCGTGCTGCTCGCGATGGCGCGAAGGCCGGACTTTTTGCTCTCGCTGATCAGCGGGCGATCAATCCGGGATCTGTCGCAGCGAGCCGGTGTGGCGCCGGTGATCCTCGCCGGCAATCATGGGCTCGAAATTCACGGGCCGGAACTGGACTGGGTGGAACCGGCAGCGGTGAAGCTGGGTCCGGCGCTGAGAGCGCTGCAGGGCGAGTTGCGCGCGAGATTGTTCCCGGTCGAGGGCGTGGAGATCGAGAACAAGAATCTCTCGACCAGTGTGCATTTCCGTCGAGCGCCGAATGCGCGCGACGCAATCTTTCAGACGATCGACGAGTTCGCCGACCCAGGACTTTTTCGCGTGCGCGAAGGCAAAATGGTCGCCGAGATTCTGCCCCGCGTGGATGCGGATAAGGGAACGGCGGTCCGGTGGATTCGTGCGCGACGCGAGGTTGAAGGCGATCTCACGGTCTGTGCCGGCGACGATACCACCGATGAGGATTTGTTCCGCGCGGCCGGCGATGGGCTCACGATTAAAGTTGGCGATCCGGCTTCCACGGCGGCGGAGTATTTTGTGAACGGCGCCGATTCGCTGCGCGGTTTTTTGATCTGGCTGCTGCAGATAAAAGAGCCGGCGGCAAGACCACCGGCTGTACATGAGGCCACGGGAAATGGAAGGTGACCCGCTGTGGTACAAAGACGCGATTATTTATGAAGTCCATGTCCGCGCTTTTTTCGACAGCAGCGACGACGGACGCGGCGACTTTCGGGGCCTCGCCTCGAAGCTCGATTACCTGCAAAATCTCGGCGTAACCGCGATCTGGCTGCTTCCCTTTTATCCATCGCCCTGGCGCGACGACGGTTACGACGTCGCAAGCTATACCGACATCCATCCCGCCTACGGCACCATGCGGGATTTTCAGCTACTGCTTTCCGAAGCGCACGCGCGCGGCATGAAGGTGATTACAGAGCTGGTCCTGAACCACACTTCGGATCAGCACGAGTGGTTTCAGCGATCGCGCCGGGCGGCCCCGGGAACGAGCTGGCGCGATTATTACGTGTGGAGCGACACGCCGGACAAGTATCCCGGCGCGCGCGTGATCTTCAACGACTTCCACAGCTCGAACTGGACCTACGATCCGCTGGCGAAGGCTTATTACTGGCACCGCTTCTTCTCGCATCAGCCGGATTTAAACTTCGACAATCCGCTGGTGAGGCGGGCCATGCTGCGCGTAGTCGACTTCTGGCTGGATAAGGGCGTGGACGGCTTTCGGCTGGATGCCATTCCGTACCTTTTCGAACGCGAGGGGACGAGCTGCGAGAACCTGCCGGAGACGCACGCCTTTCTGAAAGAGCTGCGCGCCCACGTCGATAAAAAATACGCCGACCGAATGTTCCTCGCCGAAGCCAACCTCTGGCCCGAGGACGCGGTGACTTATTTCGGCGCGGGCGACGAGTGCCAGATGTCGTTCCATTTCCCGCTGATGCCGCGGCTGTTCGCGGCCATCCGCATGGAAGACCGGTTTCCGATCGTCGAGATTCTGCGGCAGACGCCCGCCATTCCGGACAACTGCCAGTGGGCGTTGTTCCTGCGCAACCACGATGAGCTGACGCTCGAGATGGTAACCGACGAGGAGCGCGATTATCTCTACCGGACATACGCGCAGGATGCCGACACGCGGATCAATCTCGGTATCCGGCGCCGCCTCGCGCCGCTGCTCGGAAGCGACCGCCGGCTGATCGAGCTGATGAATAATCTGCTGTTCACGCTGCCGGGAACACCGGTGGTTTATTACGGCGATGAGATCGGCATGGGCGACAACGTTTATCTCGGCGACCGCAACGGCGTCCGCACGCCGATGCAGTGGAGCTCCGACCGCAACGCCGGATTCTCGCGCGCCAATCCGCAGAAGCTGTATCTGCCGATCATCATCGACCCCGAATATCACTACGAGGCGATCAACGTCGAGATCCAGCAGAATAACTCGCATTCGCTGCTCTGGTGGATGAAGCGTCTGATCGCGCTGCGCAAGAAGTACCGGGCGCTGGGCCGCGGATCGCTGGAATTCCTGACGTCCGACAACCACAAGGTGCTGGCGTTCAGCCGCCGGTACAAGGACGAATGCGTCATCGTTGTCGCCAATCTGTCGCGATTCGCGCAGCACGCGGCAATCGATTTGGCGGCGTTTCGCGACTCCGCCGTAGTCGAGGCATTCGGAGGCAACGAATTCGCGGTCATCCGCGATCATCCTTACGACGTAACGCTGGCCCCGTATGCCTGCTATTGGCTGACGGTGCAGCCGCGGGTGTCGACGGAATCGGTACCGGGGCCGGCCGCCGACGCGTCGGAGATTCGCATTCGCAGTCTGGAGGAAGTGTTCGCCGAGGAATCGCGCCCCGTGATCGCCCGCATTCTCGGCGACTGGCTGAAGACGCGGCGCTGGTTCCCGCGGCGGGCCAGCAAGATCGAATCCATCCGCTTTCAGGATGTGATCCGCATCGGCGATCTGCATTCCTGGATCGTCATCGTCGAAGTGAGCTACACGGAGGGTGATGCGGAAATATTCTCGTTGTTCGCATCGCTCGCGACAGGGCCGCAGGCGACAAAAATCCGCGAGGGGCACGCGGACCTGACGGCATTTCATGTGCGGGCCGCTAATGGCGATACCGGCGTACTCTACAGCGCGCTCTGGGATGAGCAGTTCGGCGCCGCGGTGTTCGAGACGATCGCGCGCAAACGGCGGCTGCGAGGCGACCCTGGGGAACTGATCGGCAGCCGCATGCACGCGGCCGAAGTCCCGGCCGCTCCAACAGCCGTGCAGACGAATGGGCGCATTGCTTATGCGAACGACTACATTCTGAAGCTGGTGCGCAGGCTGGAGCCAGGGACGAATCCCGAAGTCGAGACGACGCGTTTCCTGTTGGATAAAGCCCGGTTTCCGCGCGTGCCTGCAATCGTGGGAACGCTCGAATACCGGAGGGCGAGCGGCCGCAGCATCACCATCGGCGTGCTGCACAAATTCGTCGCCCATGAAGCCAGCGCGTGGCGATATACGCTCGATGCGGCCGGCAAGTACTTCGAGCAGGCACGGCTGCATCCGGAACGCGATCCCGATCGCGGCGCATTCGGCCCTTACCTCGAAATGGCCGCGCTCCTCGGAAAAAGGACCGCCGAAATGCACATCGCGATGGCGCCGGATACAGCCAACGGCGGGCCGGCCGTCGAGGCGTTCCTGCCCCAGGCTTTCACCGACCCTTACCGGCTGAGCCTGTATCACAGCCTGCTGAACCTGTTGACGCGGAGTCTCGAAACGCTGCGGCAGCGGCCAGGCCGGACTCCCGATGCCCCCGAAGTTCAGCTCGTTCTCGCCGCCGCGGATGAAGTGCGCCAGCGCCTGCGCTATCTGCGAAACAACCGAATCGAAGCAATGCGCACTCGCACACATGGCTGCTATCATCTCGGGCAACTCTTGTTCACAGGGCGGGATTTCATCATCACGGATATCGAAGGCGACCAGCAGACGAACTTCGACGACCGGCGCAAGAAGAGATCTCCGCTGGGCGATGTGGCGTCGATGCTGCTTTCCTTCCGCCGCGTGGCGGCGGCGGTGCGGATCGGCGGCATTCCCGGAGTCGTGGCGGATGCCGGAAATGCCGAATCGCTCGATCGTTGGGGGGAATTCTGGTATTCAAACGTGAGCGCGGCGTTCGTCGGCGCCTATCGCGAGGCGATTACGGCAGGCAGCCATCTGAAGCCTGGGCTTGTGCCGGCCGGTGAGCAATTCGATCGCTTCCTCGAAATTCTCGACGTGGACGCCGCCCTGAGCGCAATCGAGCGCATCTCATCGGCTGGGCCGCAGGAGTGGATTTTGCCGGAGCTCCGGATGATCCTTGATGCGGCCGGGGCGCGTGGTCCTGCATCGCACGAGTAGAAATGGGCTCGGACATAGCTTGTGTGCAGCGCCGTACGACGCTGCGGCGAGCTGCGTAAGAGCTGACACGAAGCGACGTTGATATCAGAAGACAGTCCCGGTAATATCGCGTTCAGATGGAACAGATCACGACCGCAGACGCGAGCGAGCAACTCACGGTTGCGCATCCGCATGGCGAAGCGCGGCAGAGTTACATGGCGAAAGCGCTCAGGTTTCTCGCGCGCATTCACGAATATTGCAGAGAACTGGGAGTGGTTACCGGGCTGCGCTGGTATGCCGCGAAGATTCTGACGCGCCTGCCGCTCTCTGGCACGCGCCGCATCCTCGTCAGGCCACCGGAACTCCTTCATCCCGTTACCGTGCGCATGTTCCCGAGCAGCGATGATTTTGTCTTCGACCAGTTGTTCGTGCGGCACGAATACGCTCCGGTGTGCCGCCGCGAAGGCGAGGCGAAGTTTGTTCTCGACCTCGGCGCCAACGTGGGATATGCGAGCGCGATTTTCGCCAGCCGGTATCCGGGCGCAAAGATCCTCGCGGTGGAACCCGATCCACGCAATTACGAGGCGTGTACGCGGAACCTTGCGCCTTATGGCGGAAGAGTTCAGACCCTGCTTGGCGCGGTCTGGACGAAGCAATCACGTCTGACCCTGGTGCACGGCAACTGGTGCGGCGGACGCGAGTGGGGAACACGCGTTGGAGAGGCGCCGGCGGGGAGCGACGCGAACGTAGAGGCGTGGGACATCGGGAGCCTGCTCGATATGGCGCAGGTCGAGGAAGCCGATCTCGTCAAAATCGACATCGAAGGCAGTGAAGCCGAGGTGTTCGCGGCGGAGACGGCGCGATGGCTGCCGAGGATCCGGAATCTTTGTATCGAGCTGCATGATGAGAAATGCCGGGAGATATTTTTCCGGGCGATGGCCGGATTCGATTACGAGCTCGAGGAGCACGGGGAGTATACGTTCTGTTTCGATCTGCGCGCGGTCCCGATGCAGCAGGGTGCGTAGGAAACTTAGTCCTCGTGGCGAACGAAGAGCCGGGATAAATCCCGGCCTGCGGGCAGGAGTGCCCGCGCCACGAGGCGCTCGGACTTAACGGGCAGCCCGGTTGCGAGGCAGGCTGGCGAACATTCCGAGAACGGCCACGACCGCGGTCACAAGGGCCCAGGCGCCAAGCTGCCGGGCGTCGATCAGAGCTCCCGCGATCACCGGCGCGACGATCTGGCAGATCGACGTGATGGATTGCGTCAGGCCCAGCACTACCCCTTGTTCGCGCTTACCCGCTTCCTGCGAAATCAGCGATGTGACAGCGGGACGGATGACGCCGCTGTAGGAGTTGACCGTGCTCGCCGCCAGTAACTCTCCGAGCGTGCGGGTCCAGGCGAGCAGGCCATATCCGATCGCGCTGACGCCGAAGCCGGTCCAGACGAGCGTCTTTTCGCCGAGCAGTTTCACCAGCCGCCCGATCAGACCGCCCTGCAGGATCAGCCCCAGAAAACCAACATAGGCGAATACGTAGCCGACTTCCCTCGGGCCGAACGGCTGGCCGTGAAGCGTGTAACGGCGCTGCGCGTAGAGCGCGAAGCCTGAGATGAACAGCGCGAACGAAAACGCGAAGAAGAAGAACTGCCAGAGCAGCCGTCCCAATCGGGGCCGGCTGAAGTACTGCGCGTAAGCTTTCCAGTCGAGAAGACCGAGGCGGCGGCCGGCGGGTCCGGCGTCGGCACCGCTGTGCTCATGAGCCTGCGCCCCCGGCAGCAGCGTTGCGGTACAAACGATGCTCGATGCCGAAAGAAATGCCGCGGCGAGGATCGGGTACGAATAGCCGAACTGAGCGAGAAATCCGGAGATGCCGGGTCCGATAAGAAAGCCGATGCCGAACGCGACGCCGATCACGCCGAAAGACTTCGCGCGATTCTCGGCAGTGGTTACGTCCGCGATGTAGGCTTGCGCGAGGGAGAGGTTGCCGGCGGTGAGTCCGTCGATGACTCGCGAAAGGAATACAAGCCAGAGGGAGCCGGCAAAGGCGAGGATCAGGAATCCGATCAAAGTTCCGAACTGGCTGACGATCAACAGGGGCTTGCGGCCGATGTGGTCCGACATGTTGCCGAGAATAGGGCCGGCTATCAACTGGCAGAGCGCATAGGAGGAAATCAGCAAGCCGACGACGGTGGCGGAGGCGCCCAGTTTTTCGGCGTAGAAGGGCAGCAGGGGGAGGATGATCGTGAGCCCGAGGACGTCGACGAGAACGATCAGGAAGATGGGGAGGAGAGGGGAGCGATTCACGGTTGTTTTTATCGCGCGCGACGCCGTTCCAGACGCCTGACGCGCTGGGGAGCCGACACTTCTTCATGCTAGCGCGGGTGAAAATGCAGCGAGTCGGCCGGCGGCGGGGGCCATCGCTTTTCGTGGCCTGTCTTCCAGGCCCGTGGCGCGGGCAGGCGATACAAAACGATCGCCCGTCACGGCACGCGACCTAACGAGTCTTCGCGGCGCGCCATTCGTGCCAGTCCCGCATGGTGGCCGCGACCATCCTGACCGCCGCTTTGTGCAGCCAGTTGCGCGGACGCTTCCGGAAGTCGGCCAGAATACGCTCTGTCCGCTTCGATCCGATGTGGAGATTCGCCGTCTCCCATCCCATCGCATGCAACAGCTTCGTCTCATCCTTCTCGGCCGGGAAGGCCGCGAGATCGATTTTCGAGCAATCGGGCGCGAGGCGGCGCACGATCCACTTGCCCTGCAGATGGACGAATGGATCGGTGGTGCGCACGGCGATATCAAGCGCGTCCTGATAGCGGATTCGCCGGTCGGCGTTATCACGCGCCCAGTCCCATGCCGAAGGCGCGAGAGCTTTTGCCTCACGGCAGACGGGCCCGCCATCGCGCTCCGCCGTGGCGACGAAGCGCTGGCGGCCAAGACTGCCGAGACCCGCGATGCGATGTGCGATCTTCCATCCGGATGGTTGGCCTTTGCGCGCTTTAGGCATCATCCGTTCGAGCCCGCGGCGGGCATTGCCCGGAATGCGGCCCGTGTATTCGGGCGCGGCTTCCAGCTTTCGCCAGAACAGCGGTGGATCGCGCAGGCTCGGCTTCACCATTTCGTACAGCCATTCGTGTTTGCCGCCGAGAACCCATGGGCGTCCACCGGCTTCGAGGCATTCGCGATAACCGGCGAGCAGCGCGCCGCAGGCCTCGCGTCCGGCGATCTTCAGTTGCTCCGTCTGGATGGCAAGGTGCGCGCTCGCGGCGAGCCGGACCAGATCGATCGTATACGGCATGCGCGTCACTTCGTCGAAATCGTTAATGCCCCACACAAGCCGGCCTTCGAGATCGCGCCAGGTACCGAAATTCTCCACGTGGAGATCACCGGCGGCGAGGAGCTCCGGAGCATCGGCGCACTCGGCGCAGACCTGCGGCCACAACTGCGCCCAGCGATAGAAGGTAGCGCGGAAGAAGGGGAAGATCGCCTCACGCATCAGCTCGTGCCTGCGCGAGAGGTCTTCAGGAACGATTTCGAGCTGGTTCGAGAGCCATTTTTCGTACGCGGCGGTTGCTTTACGAAAGTTCATTGCGTTTATTGTGCAGGACAAGCGCCGGCACGAGTGCCCGCGCCACGGTCAACCGCAGAGTTTGGGCGTCAGCATCCAGCGCAGCGTGCCGCGCGGCGAGGGCCCGAAGCCCTCGACATCGATGCGCACCAGCGCTGCTTTCTTCATCTCGACGCGCAGCCCGGGAGCGGCAAGAAGATACGTGGCAAGATGACTCAGCAGCGGCTCATGCCCGGCGAGCAGAATCGCGGACTCCTCGCGATAATCCCGCAACTCGGCCCAGACTTTTTCCGGCGATCCGTGCGGAACCAATGCGTCGGTCTTGACGATGTCGCCCTGGAAGCCGAAGCCTTCGACGGCGATCCGCGCGGTCTCGATAGCGCGCCTGTATGGGCTCGATATGATGAGCGACGGCTCCGCGCCCGCGCGCGCCGCGGTCTTCACGACATCGGCCGCTTTCTTCCGGCCCTCGTCGGTAAGGGCACGCTCCGCGTCGGGCCGCCCCGGCTTTGCATCTTCCGCAATTCCGTGGCGGAAAAGGTAGAGCTCCATCAAGCTGTCCTCCGGACGGCCCTTGCAGGCGGGGCGGCCTTGCGTGAGGGCGCAGGATGCGGCTTGAGCCCGTTCACCGGTTTCAGGTGGAGAGTACGAATACGCCGCTGCAGTTCCACGAAGATCGTTTCGGGCGTCTTGCGGGCATCGATTTCGGTGAACCCGTAGCGGTGGGCCATGCGATCGAGAGTGCTGATCAGGCGCGTTTGATAGTTGACGAAGCTTTCGTACATGTCGTCGCCAAAATGACAATCCATGCCGCTTTCCCAGTAATTAAAAGCCCCCCGGCCGATGACGACGCGCGAGACCAGATCCTTTACCTTGGCGCGCAGATAATAGACCGCATGCGGCACGAGGCCGAAACCGCAAACGCGCTCGATCCACTCGGGATCTTCGCCTCGCGCGATGGCGCGCGCCATGATCGAAAAGATATAGCGATCGGTCAAGACGACGAAACCAGCGCGCAGAGCGGGCACGATCTCGTTTTCGAGTCTATCGGCGAAATCGGTCACGTAGTAGAGCGTCATGGTGACCGGGCCGAGGGTGTTGCCGTCCTTCGCCTTCGCGATGCCTTTACCCGCCAGCGCCGAACGCGCCATGCCGGTATCGAGCACGGCGTGGCCTTCCTGCTCCAGCCAATGGCGCAGTTGGGCCACCTGGGTAGAACGGCCGACCGCGTCGGCACCCTCGATCACGATCAGTTTGCCCGAGAGACTCGCGGTATCGACGCCAGGCAGGGGTTCGGAATAAGGGCTCAGCGGGGACGGCAGAATTACGCGGCGGCCCGGTCTAGTGGATGCCATTGTTCTCCGCCGCGGAGAGGCCCACGGGCAGAATGGGGGCACGCAGGACGTTCTTCTTCAGGCTGCGCCCCATCGTGCGCAGAACAATGGCACGCATCTGCCGCTGTTGTTCCTCGATGGATTGCGTGGCGTCGATGACGTGGAAGCCCATCTCCGGAGACATACGTTCGTACTCGGCAACGATGCGGCCCTGAAAGATCCGGAAACTTTCCTCGACGTTGCTGCTGATCCCCAGATCCATGCCGGATTCGTAATATTTCAGAGCGTCGCGCCCACCCAGAATGCGGCTCAGCGCGATGTCGAGCGGCGTCTTAAAATAGAACGCCAGATTAGGCCGGATGGCAAAGCTGTAAAGGTTGCGGACCCAATGCGGATCGACTCCGCGCGCCACATCCCGCGCAAACGCCGTATAGGCATAGCGATCGGCGCACACGATGGCGCCGGCGCGAATGAGCGGCAGAATGTAGCGTTCGGTGCGGTCCGCGAAATCGGTGGCGTGGATCAGGCTGAAAGTGGTGGGAGTGAACATCTCCTTCTTCTTGCCGCGGCGCGTTGTCTCATGCACCAGCGGCGAGGAGTTCCACTCGCTGAACGCCACCGCATAGCCGCTCGAGCGCAGCCAGCGGCTCAGCAGGGATAGCTGCGTGCTCTTGCCCGATCCGTCGATTCCTTCCACGACAATCAGCTTGCCGCGGTGGCGGTTCTGCGTGAAAAGGGAATCCATTGCGGGGGAGCGCAGTTGCCATTATAACTTCGGCGCGCGGCGCGGGCACTTTTGCCCGCCGTGCCTGCACTCCTGCGGGCACTTGTGACCGATCGAAGAACAAGCGCCGCCACGATTGCCCGCGCCACATATACTGCCCGGATATCATGGCCAAGGGATATGCCGCGCTATGCTTCAGTCGACATCGGCAGCAACTCGGTTCGGATGGAAGCCGCCGAAATTGTTCCTGGGCAACCCGCGCGCATTCTCGTCTCCGAGCGGCAGGTAACGCGGCTCGGCGCCAGCGTCTTCCGCGCCGGACGCATCAGCCAGGAAGCCATGGATTCCATTTGCGGCGTGCTGGGCGGCATGGCGCAGATCTACAAGCGGCTGGAAGTGAACACCGTGCGCGCGGTGGCGACGGCCGCCGTGCGCGATGCGGGGAATCAGCAGGAATTCATTGCGCGGGCCTCGGCCGCCCTGGGAACCGACGTGGAGATCATCTCGGGCCAGGAGGAAGCGCGCCTGATCCACCTCGGTGTGAAGAGCCGGTGGCCACATCCGAAAGAGCGCTTCGTGATCATCGACATCGGCGGCGGCAGCGCCGAGATCATCCTCAGCGAGAACGAGCGTTTGGGGAAGGCGTTTTCAAAACCGCTTGGCGCCCTGCGGCTGCAGGAGTTGTTTCTGCGCAGCGATCCGCCGCGCGCCAGCGAGCTGCACCGCCTCGAGGAATATATTGAAGAGCGCATCCGCTCCGCTGTGCGGCGCATCGGCGTGACGCATATCGATCGCGTGGTCGGAACATCCGCAACGGCGTCCGCCGTCGTCTGCGCCGTGAACCGCATCCCGCGCCCGCGCCGCGATGAAGCGAACGGCAAGCGCGCGACGACGGTGCAGATCCGGCGGCTGTACCGGGATATCTCGGTGCTCGACAACGCATCGCGCCAGAAGATCACCGGCATCGGACCGCGCCGCGCCGAGATCATCGTCCCCGGGACCGCGGTGCTGCTGCGCGTGCTCGATTCGCTCCACATGCCGGCGCTTTTCTATTCGGCGGCGGGCGTGCGCGACGGCATCATCGCCGACCTCGCCAACCGCGGCCTCGATCGCGGATTGACGCAGCTTTCCGTCGATCAGCGCAGCGTCGTCGAGGAGATGGCGGAGCATTACGGAGTCGCGATCCGGCACGCCCGCAAAGTCGCGCGCCTCGGCAACGATCTTTTTGTGGGGCT
Organism: Bryobacteraceae bacterium; assembly: GCA_035552355.1. Taxonomy (GTDB): domain Bacteria; phylum Acidobacteriota; class Terriglobia; order Bryobacterales; family Bryobacteraceae; genus BOG-234. The sequence goes on from DASZLP010000213.1 coordinate 18,734, forward strand.
GCAGCACGCGCATCGCCTGCCTGCCCCCTACGGACGGCTGCTTGAAGCCGCCGCCTACCTGCACGATACCGGTCACTATGTCAGTGACACGCGCCACCACAAACATTCCTACTATCTGGTCGCCAATTCCGATCTCCCGGGATTCACCCTGAACGAGCGCGAGCTCATCGCTAACCTCTGCCGCTATCACCGGAAGGCTCTGCCGGCGCCCGAGCACCCGAATCTGCAGTTGCTGGACGCGGAGGAAAGGCGCGCCGTCACGTATCTGATCCCGCTGCTGCGTCTGGCCGACAGTTTCGATCGCAGCCATGGGCAGCGCATCCGGTCCGTCGAGGTGCGCGCGCGGGAGAACGATTTCGCAATCGTTCTGAACACCGCGCCGGATACCGACATTGACCTGGAGCTCTGGGCCGCCGAACGGTTGACCGACGTTTTCCGTCAGGCGTATGGCAAGCCGATGACGGTGACCCGCGCATGATTCAGGCGCCCAATCTTCTCGCTCTGGACTGGCTGGAACACGGCTTCGGGCTGCGGGATTCGATTCTGCCTGCCGGGATTCGGACAGTCAAACAGATTCACTCGAACGTCGTCCGCGAAGCGGCAAATGCGGGTCCGGCTTGCGAAGCAGACGCCTTGGTTTCCAGCCAACCGGGTGTTCTTGTCGGAGTGAAGACCGCCGACTGCGTGCCGGTTCTTTTGGCTGACCCAGTGACCCACACAGTTGCGGCAATTCACGCAGGTTGGCGCGGTTCGGCGGCCAACATCGCGGCCGAGTCCCTGCGGGAAATGTCGGCGCGCCGGGAAACGCGACCGCACGACGTCTATGCGGCGATTGGGCCGTCGATCGGTGTCTGTTGCTACGAGGTCGGTCCCGAAGTGGCGCGCCATTTTGGGGCGTGGATTCCCGAAATGAGAAATGCGAGCGGACCGGTGCACCTCGACTTGCTCGCAGTCAACGAGAAACAACTGCGCGACATGGGGGTGGTGAATATCTGGAGGTCCGGAGCGTGCACATTTTGCCGGGCGGAACGGTTCTTTTCGTTCCGGCGGGAAGGGCAACGGGCCGGGCGTTTGATTTCGTTCATCGGAGTGCGGTAAGCGCGCGGCCTCTCTTCAAAAGCGCCGGGCTTGTTCTTCTCGCTAAGTCAGGTGACAACCAAAAAACATCGGGCGGACCTCGCTCGGTCCGCCCGAAGACTTCGACGAAAAATCTGGAAGGATCCGGAGCGCGTTACGCAGCCGGCGCGAACAAGTCGGCCGAGTCGTCGACCTCGATTTCGTGACGATCTACCTGCTCCTGGCACCTGATGCAGAAGGCCGCCCACGGCACGGCGTTCATGCGCTTCGGCGAGATGTCTTCCTCGCAATGCAGACACACGCCGTACGACCCATCCGCGATGCGCGCAAGCGCGCGGCGAATCTGCCGCAGCATGGTCGAATCCCGGTCCAGATTGCGAATCGCAAGCTCGCGTTCGCCCGCCAATTGCACTTCATCGAGCGCGTCAGGCGCCTTTTCGATGGCGATTTCGTCCCGATTCCGAAGCGCTCCAGTGAGTTCCCTCTGCTTCGTCTCAAGTATATTTTTGAATTTCTCCAGTTCAGCCTTGGTCATTTCCGTTTCCTCGTCTTCCAAACTTCTCGTCTGGCAATTCCCGTACTCTTTTCTCTCTGTGGTACAGACGAAATTTTGCCGTCAAAGTTTCACACAAACTTGATTAGCAGCGGATGGTGGAACTCGTACGCATTCATAAGCCGACCTTCCAGATCTCATCGCCGCTTTCCTCATGCCTTCCAGCCTCAAGCAACTGTTGTGCCAAAACCGGAAGCCTCCAGGTTTTGTATAGACTACCTCAATCAAACTCTTACGTCTATTACCCAAAGATTAATTTTTCTACGTTTAAGTCCCGCAGTACCAGCTTGTTATCCAAACGGAACCCCGAAGCTCAACACTGCGGCTCGTGGTCTACTGCTGAAAACCAATCGTCCCGAACACCAGCCCCAGTTCGCGGCCGCCGGCATCGTGCAGTACCCGGTCGACTACTATCGAAATCTCGACACTTTGCTTTCCAGCCAGCGACGACGGCACATCAAACAGACGGCGGAAAGTGTTTTCCGGATTGCTGATTTCAGCGCTCCGCAGCGGAATTCCATCCACCGCGACCGAGATATGCAACGGCCCGGATTCCAGCAATTGCTCCGGACAGTAGCCCGAAAGAAGAAGTTTGACATTCCCCGATCCGGGCGCGGACCCCGGTCCACCGAGCCGGACCGTCGCCCTGCCAGGCATCCAGCGCGTGCCGGATTCCGGGCGCAGCCATTCGGGTCCCAACCAATAAGCAAACAGAGGATTGCCGGCATCGATTCGCCGGGGTTCTGATTTGTCCAGGGATAAGCGAGGCAGCGCCGACCGCTCGTAAGCCTCCGTTATGTTCCGGAGGTGATCACTGAGAACGGAGTATACCACAACATCGTCGTGGGTGATGGCCTGTTTCATGACCGCAGGTTCCAGGGCGAGCATCGGCAGGAGGTCGGCGTCCACATCTGGATGGATGCTATCTTCCGATCCTGGAGTGAGATACACGTAATCGACACCGAACGGGTAGAATGCCGAGGCGCCCACAGCATTGTTAAAAAGATCGGTTGTGACTCCGTCCAGCACGATAATTTTGTTCGGATGCGCGGCGTGGGCGGCGGAGACTCCCAGCACCATGGAGCGGACCTCGCCGGTTCGCGCCAGCCACCACTGGCTCACCTGGAGCGAACCCTGTGACATGATCGACACCCAATAGACCGCTGCCAGCGCGGCGGCAATTCCCATCGCCTTCTGCTCGCGCCAGATTACGACCAAAGCCCATGCGCCCGCCATCACGAGCCCCATCAGGGGAATGGTCAGATAAAAGTCGGTCACATGGTCCGGAATCGCCAACATTGGCGCGAGCGTGATCAGGAACCACAGCGCCGCGAAGATTGCCAGGTACCGCGCTTTTGCAGTCTCACGAATCAAAAACGCGCCGAGCCCGGCGGTCAACCCCCAGTACACAATCAACTCGCGACGGTGACCGCGGCCGCTCCAGATTTTCGGGATCAGGGCGGAATGCCAATATTTTGCCAGCGTCGCGAAAACACGCGCATCCAGATGGACCGCATACATACCGCTCGACGGCAGCGCCGCCGCCGCGCGATGCACAAAGAAATAGACGCATGAGATGACGAAAAGTGGCAAGAGGATTCGGATGGTCCGCCGTACCGGCAGACGTGCGATCGCCAGCGCATAAGCCGCCGCCAGCGCGGGATAGACGACGTTGACTTCGAGCGCGCCGAAACCCAGGGTGAAAACCACCAGTTGCCACCACCAGAAGATCCACCTTCCCGTCTCAATGAACCGGATGAACAGCACCAGCGCGGCCAGAAGAAAGACCGGGCAAAGCGCCTCGTTGTAAGCCGAGCTCCAGGAGAGCACCGGGGCCAGCGCGGAGTTGGCGACCCAAAGGACCGGCGCCACGACGCCGGCCACCCGCGAGCCGGTGATACGGGCGGCGATCCAACCAAGCAACAAGGTATCGGCCGCCAGCGTGAGACAGACCCAGATATGAAAAGGAAGCGCCTGGAATCCAAAGAGGTTCTCAAACAGGAGGAAGAAGCCGCGGTCGCTCAGCGGCCG
>DASZLP010000214.1:0-1975 GCA_035552355.1 Bryobacteraceae bacterium
GCCGAATCTTTTCAGCTACCTGAAGGAAACTAGCAGCAGAGCCGAATGACCGATCCGGAGTTTCGCAACGCGTATCATCTCCACAAAGACGTGCTCTACCGCTTCGCGTGGCGGATGACCGGATCGCCCGATTCCGCCGAAGACGTGGTGCATGATTGCTTCCTCATTCTTCTGCGAAATCCGGCGGGATATGACACGGCGCGAGGCACGCTGCGCAGCTTTCTGATCGGAGTCGTGAGAAATCTCGCGCTGAAGCGTATGCGCGGCGAAAGCAGATTCGACGATCTCGACGAAGATTCTTTCGCCGTGCCTGCGATCGATATCGACAGCCAGGACCGCGCGCACATCATCGCGCGAGCAGTTGCCGGATTGCCGCCGTTGCAGCGCGAGGTTTTGATTCTCGCCGAATACGAGGAGTTGTCGCTCGAAGAAATCAGTCGCGCGGTCGACGCGGAACTCGCGGCGGTGAAATCGCGTCTGCACCGGGCGCGCGAAAACATGCGACGCATGCTGACGCCTTTACTGGAGAAGAAAGGAATGACCAGTGGAACTTAACGATGATGCAAAACTCCGCGAACTCCTGAAGGAGTGGCAAGTCGACGGCGCGCCGCGTTCGCTCGATGAACGCGTGCTCGGCCCGCGGAAACGATGGTGGAGCTTCCTTCTCACCGGTTCTCTCAGCATCCCCATGCCTGCCGTCGTCGCGATCGTCACGATTCTGCTGATCATGGCTGCCGCGCTCCTGCATCAGCGCCCACCTGCGCCGCAGACCACGACGTCCGTCGATCTCGCCCAGTTTCAGCCGGTCAAGAATCTCAACTATCGCGTCATTCGGAGGCAGCAATAATGCGACGAACGCTCGCACTCTTCTTTCTTGCAGCCGCGACCACTCAGGCGCAAGTGGCTATTGACGGCGGCCCCGCATGGAAGGATTTCTCCATCCGGTTCGAACCGAAAATCGAGCCGGGCGATGTCGTTGTGGCAGACGACGACGGCAGCGTCATCGACCCTGGTGTCCATGGCAACGCGCAGCGCTTCATCTACGACGAAAAAAACAAGCGCACATTCGGTTACGAAGTGGTTCTCGAGCCTTCAGCCGACGGCCGAACGGCTCAACTTCGTATCGAACCTTTGCGCGACCCGGAACACGCCTTCCGCAACGGCTGGTCGACGGGCAGTCTCCCTGTCGGTCTCCCGAAATATCCGGTCATTCCGGGCCTCAGACTCGGAGACACAGTCGCTATCGACCTGATGGTCAATCCCTCCACTGGTCAAAAGCTCGTTGATTACCTGACGCTCTTTCGTGCGGGAACATCCGGCGAACCGCCCCACGATTTCTCGCTCGCCGACGTTTGGATCACCATCGACAAGCCAAACCTCCTGATCGACGGCAAGCCGCTCACCTCGGCACCGCGTGATTCCGAGGTCGGCGGAAGAGCGGTCGCACTCAGCATCAGCGGCCGCGGCGGCTACGTCTTCTCGCTCTTTCCCAATGAAAAGCTCGGCTTCCGGCGGAACGGAGCAATCGAATCGAAGACCCTGACGTTCCAGGACGGGGGCACGACCTTCCGCATCGAATGCGCAGCGCCGATTGCGCCCGGTCCGGGCCCGTACAACCTTTACGTCGCGCACTCGTCGGCGATTCGGCTGATGCCCGGCGTGCCGTTCGGATTTGCAGCAGGCAACCTCGAAGGACTCCTCTCAGAACGGCCACACCCATGAAAAAACTTCCGCTTCTCTCGCTCTCGTTGGCATTCTCCCTCATCGCGCAGCCGCGCACGGCTTTCGAAGCGGTCTCCATCAAGGTTCATCCCGAGCCGATCTACGTTTCAAACTCCGAAACGTCCGGCACAATCGCCCGCTGGACCGCGGGCACGATTCGAGACCTGATCGTAGAAGGATGGAATCTGAAGTATTACCAGCTTCCCGAAGTCGCCGGATCGATCGGCTCAATGCACTACGACATTACAGCCCG
>DASZLP010000215.1:0-4594 GCA_035552355.1 Bryobacteraceae bacterium
CCATCGGCGCGAGGATGGCTTGCCTGCCGGTATGCGGCCGACAGCATAATCTCGCGGTTGAGCCACTTCAGCGACCAGCCGTTCACCACGAAACGCGCCGCCAGATCGTCGAGCAGCTCGGGGTGGGTGGGCTTCTCGCCCTGCGTGCCGAAATCGCTCTCGGTGGCGACAAGGGGCTTGCCGAAATGCCAACCCCAGACGCGGTTGACGATCACGCGCGCGGCGAGCGGCGCGGCGTCGGTGAACATGCGGTCGGCCAGTTCCAGGCGCCCGGAACCCTGCTGGAATTTTGAATCGCCTTTGGATAAGACGGTGAGGAACTGTCGCGGGACTATGGGGCCCGGCGCGGCGACGTTCGCGTGGGGCAGGATGTTCATGTCGCGCGCGACGCCCGGCTTGACGTCGATCACGGTCAGATCGGGATTGGATCCGTCGATCCATACGCCAGCATCGAAGACCGATTGCATGAAGGGCAGATCGGAAGCGCCGCGTCCGCCACGCCGCGGGGCATTGGCGGGCGGCATGGGAGGCTTGGCGGGAGGCGCCGATGCATCTTTCACGACAACGGCTGCGACTACCGGAGTGGTGGGCTTCACGCGCGGCGCCTTGGCCAGGTTGTTGAGGTAATCCCACATTTCCGGATGGCTGTCTTTCAGGAAGGCCATGGAATCGCGAACGCTTTGCATCTCTTTCGTGAAGGCGGCGGATTGCCTGGCGGCGTCCTCCGGTTTGCTGCCCGGCTCATTATTCATCAGATTGGCCAGATAGCTGAGGTAGAAGAGCCGCACGGAGGCGAACATGAACTTCTTGTCCGTATCGGGATCGAGATCCGCGGTGGGACGCGGCGCGGCCATGGTGGATGCGAACACGCCGGCCATCGCGTAATAATCCCTGGAAAGAATCGGATCGAATTTATGATCGTGGCAGCGCGCGCAGCCGACGGTTAGCCCGAGCACGCCGCGTGAAACGGCGTCCACACGCTCGTCCCAGTCATCGGTGAAGAGCGTCTCGATCACGTCTTTTGAGAGCCGCAGATCCGTGTGATAGACGGGCGCGGCGCCGAGATATCCGAGCGCCCGCAGATCGGAACGCACTGTGCCCGGCATGAGATCGGCCGCAAGCTGCATCTTCACGAAGCGGTCGTAGGGGACATCTTTATTGACGGCTTCAATCACCCAATCGCGGTAACGCCACGCGAAAGGATAGGGCGGGTTGGTGGCTTCGGAGGTCGGATTGTCTTCGCCGTAACGCGCGACATCGAGCCAGTAACGGCCCCAGCGCTCTCCGTAATGCGGGGAGGCGAGGAGTCGATCGATGAGCTTTTCGTAGGAGTCTGGCGAGCTGTCGGCGACGAAGGCCTGGACTTCTTCGTAGGTGGGGCGGAGCCCGGTGAGATCGAGGGTGGCGCGTTCGATCAGAGTGGCGCGGCCGGCGGCGGGGGAAGGCTTGAGTTTGTTCTGCTCGAGTTTCGCGAGGATAAACCAGTCGACCTTTTCTTTGGTCCACTGCTTTGCGAACGTTTTGTTGCGGATCCTAGGCGCGGGAAGAGGGGCGATGGGCTGGAAGGCCCACCACTTGCGGCCGGTCTCGATATCCATGCCTTTTTTGGCGGAAACCGCCGGGGCGGCTGCCGGAGCATCCTCACGCGGGTCGGGCGCGCCCATTGCGATCCACTTCTCAAAGGCGGCGATCTTCTCGTCCGGCAGCTTGCCGGTGGGCGGCATGCGCAGGTCGGTCTCGTTGTAGGTGAGGGCTTTGAACAGGCGGCTGGATTTGGAATCGCCGGGAGTAAGGATGGGACCGCCATTTCCGCCGCGCTTCACGCCCGCTTTGGTGTCGAGCACCAAGCCGCCCATGGGGGACTTGAGCTTGGAGGAATGGCATCCGTAGCATTTCTCCGCGAGCACGGGACGAATTTCTTTTTCGAAGAATTCGGTGGAAGGATTCTGGGCGAGGAGCGGGGCCGCGAAGAGGACTGCGAGGAGCGGTCGGACCATTATCGAAATTTTATCACCTGGGCGATAGCTCAGTTTCCGTCTTATCACAAGCGCCACATTGCACCGAATATTTTCAGGTTGATCAAATCGCGCGTCCGATCGATTCGCGTTTCTGATTCTTTGCCAGCGTACACGTCATCCGGCGGCGCACGCAACCGGTGAGCGCGTCCTCGGGCCTCCGCACCGCGTCGTGCGTCGTAAACATGAGCAGCGTTAGATTCCGTTGATCGTGACAATCACTGCCGAGCACCGCGCGGCTGCGCATAGAATCGCGGCGTCGTACACTTTCGCTCCGGCCGGTCCGGCGTCGCGAAATTTGCCGGTCCCATGCTTCAGACACCTCGGAGCGGTGAACGTGAGACGCAATCAGCAGAGTACAAGGAAACTGGTATCGACCGAAAATGCGCTACTCATCGCGGCCCATAACCCGCATCTCTCGCTCGGATCCGCTCCGCTGGCTTGTCGCCGAGACGACATCGGGGGTTAGTCTGGCGTCCCCTTGCGCGGCGACGATAACGGGGCGCGCCAAACCGATCGCGATGTATTTTATGGTAACCACCATCGATAATGCCGGAAGAGCGGCAATTCCTAAGCCGATTCGAGAACAGGCTGGATTCGATGGAGGTTCGGAAATCGAGATTCCGGGCGCGCCAATTCCGGCTTTCGCCCCGTATCGATGCCCCGCCAACTCTGGCCCCATAAGTGCAGATTCCGGGGGAGGTTTGTTACTGTGAACACTCTCTTGTCTGTCCGGCCGTTGCTCGCGTGCATCCTGTTTGTCGCCCCGCTGTTTCCAGCGCAAAACGGAGGCGGCAACGTGGTCACCCCCGCACATCCGGCCACCACAATCCATCCGCCGATCAAGCCGAGCAGCAAGAACAATCGATTCGCCATCACCTTTCCGAACAACTCGCAAACCGGCGGCGCGGACTCGCAAGCGGTGGCAGACGATCTGGCGCGTCGTCTGAAGGCAAAAGGTTTTGTCCTCGTGAAGCCTCTCGATGTCCACTGCTGCAACCTACAGGTGCAGATGCTCGGTGCGGAATCGAACGGTAGTTCCACGCATGAGAATCGGTATTCGCTGCGCGCCCGATTAACGGTCCTCGATCAGGATGGGCAGTTCATCTATGCGAAAGAGTACGGCGGCGAGGCGCCCGCGGGCGGCAACCAGATCGTCGGCGCAGCCTCGGAGATTGCGAAGGCGGCCACGGAAGACAGCGCCTTCCTGAAAGCGATCGCCGACACCGTCAAATAAGCTTGCTAAGAAGCGAGACAACCTCTATGATGGGCATCCATGAACGCGGATGCGATGCCCGAAAAGCGCGAGTGCGCGGATGCGGTCTGCTTCACCGCCGGTCCGAAAGGCGCGGCGTTCGGGGCGGGCGCGGTGCATGCCTGGCTTGCTTCGGATCGTGAACCTCCGCTGGTAGTAGCGGGAATATCCACAGGCGCCGTTACGGCCGCCGCGCTGCGCCGCGTATTTCAGGAACTCGAGAGCGCGCCTCCCGAACGCCTTGAAGAATTTCGCTGGACCTGGTACCGGCGCTATCTCGACGCCGTTTCAGTCGCGCCGCTCGACTTCATGTGGAAGTCGTTTCCGGACCCGGTGGATTACTTCGCGGATAAACCGCCGGTGCGCGATCTCGCCACCGAATTTCTGCCTGAGGGATTGAAGTTCAAGGCCGCCGAAGCGCGGCGCCACTTCCACATATTGACTAAATTCGGGGTCTGGCTGGCCGGACTGCCGATTCGCGTGCGCACGGTGGCGTGCATTCTCGTTTCGTACGTACGTCTGAAAGAGAACCGCAAATCGTGGCCACTGAGTGTCGCGACGCTGATCGTCTACACGGCCGAAACGCTGCTCGGGTTGTGGTGGCATCTGGTGCGCTCGCCGAAGTTCTTCGCGCAGTGGACGTTTCGCCGGCCTTTCTGGAAGAAGAAGATGAACGCAGGCGAGAGGCGGTGGATCTTCCCCTTCCGCCCGCTATTCGGATGGGCGCTGTGGCTCAGCCTGATCGCACTGCCGGCACTGCTTCTCTACGCGGAATGGAGAGCGCTGCGGCATAACTCGCAACCATTGATCGCGGGCACGGCGGAAGCCGTGGCGATTGTGTTCGGCCTCTATTTTTTCGTGAGTTCGGAAGCGGTGCGCTGGGTGATTCCGCGCCATCTTCTCAGGCAGCTCGACGTGACCAAGGGAATACTCAACACGTTCGAGCTGAAACGAAGTCTCTACGATTTGTTCGGTCCGGGCGATCTCAACCCGGTATTGAAGCCGGGCCGCGAGATGCACGCGCTGCTGGTCTGCGCGGCGCTGCAGCAATCCGAACAGGTGTGGCCGCGGCAGGACGTTCATCTGGTGGAAGCGCTGACGGCCGCGCTCACGATTCCGGGCATCTTTCCGCCGGAGGATTCGCTCAGCGCCAGCGAGCTCGTGAATTACAAAGCGTCGGGCGCTCCACAGTTAGTCGATGGGGTCGCGGTGCGGAACAACCCGATCCCGGCATTCTTCGAATGGTGCCGCTCGCATCCGGAAGTTACGAAGAAGCTGGAAGCGAACGAGCGCGCGTCGCTGCACGTCATTTACAACGTGCCCA
>DASZLP010000216.1:0-23367 GCA_035552355.1 Bryobacteraceae bacterium
GAGCTGGAGAACTAACCGAAATGACGAACACTACGGGCGGGAAGAGCTTCACTCCCTTCACGCTGATCAGAGCATTGAAGCGCCGCTGGCTTTGGCTCGCGCTGCCGGTTGCGTTACTCGTGCCCGCCGCCGCCCTCTACACCTCGCATATGCCGCGGCGTTTTCGCGCCCGCACTCTCGTGGGAGAAGCAACGGCACAAACCCACCTGCGCTTCGGCGACAGGAATGACGCCGCCGCCGCGACGAATGCGCAGGATCAGCTTCGGACCGTGCGCGAGGTTCTTCTTTCGCAGCCGGTGCTCGAATCGATCATCCGCGAGTTCAGGCTGTATCCGGTTCCCGCAAGCGGCCCCTCGCAGCAGAGCCTCGACGATACGAAAGCGGCCATCCAGATTCAGGTGGAGACGCCCGACACCTTCTACATCGGGTTCGAGGGCGCCGAGGCGCAGCAGACGATGGCGGTCGCGAACCGTCTGGGCAATTTGTTTATAGAAAGAACCACGGCCGTTCACGACAACCGGGTGCAGCAGGAAGATACGTTCCTCGATACGGAAGTGGCCCGCATGCGCGCGCAACTCGAGGCGCAGGACAACAGCCTGAAGTCGTACCGGCAAAACGCGGCGCAGGAGCTTCCCGAACGTCTCGCCAGCAATCTCAAGCAACTCGAAACCCTGCAGGAGCAGGTGCAAAGCAGGAACGACCAGATCACCGCCGCCGAAGCGAGCCGCTCCGCCGCGATGGAAGAGCTGAGCGCGCTCGAAAAGCAGGGCGTGCTCGATGCGCCGCCGCCGGAAAAAACTCCGCAGCAGATCGCCATCGAGGATGCGCGGCGCAAGCTGGCGCAACTGAAGGGGCGTTATACGCCCGAGTATCCGGAGGTCGTGCGCGCCGAAAAAGAGCTGCACGACCTCGAGGCTCAGCCCCGCCAGCCGGCGCCTGCCGTGCATCAGACGCCATCACAGGTTCAGATGCGTTACTTCGCGCTGCAGGCGGAATTGAAGTCGCTTGCGCCGCGCATCGAAAGCTATAAGCGGGAGCGAGATGCCCTCATGGCTGAGGAGCGCAACTACGAAAGCGTCGTGAATTCCTCGCCGGGCTACGAAACCGGACTTGCGGAAAAAACACGAGATGCGGCCGTAACACGCGCGAATTACGAAACCCTCGTCGCGAAGCAGCAGGACGCCAAACTGAACCATCGCGCCGAAAAGATCGACGCCGTAGCCGCGTACAAAATTCTCGAGCCCGCGCAATTGCCGACGGCTCCGTCGAGTCCGCATCGCGCCCGCATCCTTCTCGCCGCGCTCGCCGGAAGCCTGATTCTCGGCTTTATGGGGGCCTTCATTGTCGAGCGCATGGACACCACATTTGAAACCAGCGAAGACTTCGAGTCGGTGATGGGCATGCCCGTTCTCTCCACGATTCCCTCGATCAGTGCCAGCGGCTCTGACAGCAAGGGCGGCCTCAGGCTGGTTCCAGGCGCGGGCGCGAAAGGAATCACGGCCGAGCGGAAATCGCTTTTCCAGAAGCATCGTGTCACTGTCCTCGGCGATCCGCACAGCATCGCGGCGCAGCAGTATGGCATTCTCGCGCTGAAAGTGCAGAAGTGGATGGCCCGCGCGGGCGGCACGGTAGTGGCTGTCACCAGTTCGACGGGAGCCGAAGGAAAGTCGCTGACGGCGTTGAATCTGAGCGCGTCACTGGCGGCTTCGCTTGCCGGGGGGCTTGACGGCGGCGTTCTGCTGATCGATTGCGATCTTCGGCTGCCGCAGGTTGATCAGCGCCTCGGGCTCGACGGCGAGCATGGGCTCGGCGATTTGCTGGAAGATCCGAAGCTCGAACCGGCCGCCTACATTTCGACAGTCGGGAATCTCGATGTGCTGGCCGCGGGCTTACAGACTGGTGGCGCGCTTCTCCCGGCTTCCAGAATGCGCGACTTGCTGGCGCGCCTGCGCAAAAATTATCGGCTGATCGTGCTCGACTGCCCACCAGTGGTGCCGATCGCCGACAGCCACGCGATCTCCGAACTGGCGGACGGCGTGGTGATGGTGGTGCGGGCCCGCGCGACCCGGCCGGAATTGTTCCGGCGCGCGACCGCAAGTCTGGACGCGAAGAATCTGCTTGGCGTTGTTCTGAATGACGTGGAATATGAGGCCACCCCGTATGCATATGCCTACAAGTACTATCAAAGGCACTACCTGGGCCGAAGCTAGCGGGCCGCCCCGGCGCGCCAGCTTCAAGGTGCGCACGTACTATCTCGCGCGGCCTGGAATCGCGCTCGTGCCGCTCGAGTTCCTGCTCCTTTCCGTGGCGTTGCTGCAGGTGATGCTGGGCCGCGCACCGTTTGAAGCGCCGCTGCTGATCGCGTTGTGCGCGCTGCTGCTGCACAGCACGGTGCTCAACCGGTTGGTCGTGAGCCCACAGGGCGGACGTTTGCGGTCCGACCCGTCGATCGAAGTGGTATTTGGCTTCCTATCCGTAATCATTCTCTTCTATCTGTTCCCCGGGCTTGCTTCAAGACTGGAATCCGTCGTTGCCGGGACTTGCCTCGCGGGGGTGCTGCCGGTGACGTTGCGGCCGGTGCGGCACTACATCGGCAAGCAGAAAAAGCTGATGGAAGGCGTCTTGATCGTCGGCGCGGGCGATCTCGCGCTAAAGCTTTCGCAGGCGCTCGACACGGACGCGGTATCGCTGCGGAAGGACCACGGGGACGGTGTGAAAACCATTCCGCACCCATTGAGCGGGCGCGAGAGCATGGTCGATTTTCAGCGCCTTTCGGAAATGGTGAAGCGCGACAACATCTCGCGCGTGGTCGTGGCTGAAGAGAACGTTCAGAAGCGGGCGCAGTTATCTTCAGAGCTCGTGGATCTGCGGCTGCGGGGCATCCGCATCAGCGACGCCGTCGATTTCTACGAACAGCTTTTCGGAAAGATCTGGATCGAAGCGCTGAGCTCGGAATGGTTCCTCTACACAAACGGCTTCCGCCATTCGGCGCTCAGCATTTTCTTCAAGAGGTTCGTGGATGTGGCCGGCTCGCTCGTCCTGCTGATCCTGGCCTCGCCGGTGATGGCGCTTGCCGCTCTCGCCATCAAGCTGGATTCGCCCGGGCCTGTGCTCTTCCGTCAGATGCGCGTGGGGCTTTTCGGTGTTCCATTCGTCATCTTCAAATTCCGTTCGATGCGCGCGGATGCCGAAGCCTTGAGCGGCGCCGTGTGGGCTTCGGAAGACGACCCGCGAATTACGCGCGTTGGCCGCGTGCTGCGGAAATTCCGGCTGGATGAGCTGCCGCAGGCGATCAACGTTCTGCGCGGCGAGATGAGTCTGGTGGGGCCGCGGCCTGAGCGGCCGTGCTTCGTCGACCGTCTGACGGAGCTGATCCCTTTCTACAATCACCGCCACTATGTGAAGCCCGGGATCACGGGCTGGGCACAGGTGAAGTATCGATATGGCGCCTCCGTCGAGGATACGTACCGCAAGCTTCAATACGACATTTACTACGCCAAGCATCGGTCGTTCATCTGCGACGTTCGAGTCCTGTTCAACACCATCGGTATCGTTCTGTTCGGGAAAGGCCGCTGAAGAAGCGGATGCCATGGCCGAATCGGTGTTCTGGTCTGCGCTGCTGGTCGTTGCGTACGTGTACGTCGGGTACCCGCTGGCGCTGCTCATCTGGTCAAGGGTGGCGCCGCGGCCGGTCCGCAAGCGCGACATCGAGCCGGCCGTCAGCCTCGTCATCGCGATGCACAACGAACGGGACAATGTCACGCGCAGAATGCGCGATTGCGCGGAGCTCGATTATCCCGCCTCAAAGCTCCAGGTTGTCGTTTCTCTCGATGCGCCGACTGACGGCACGGCGGAACTGCTCGAGCCCTGGAAAACGTCGGGCGTTACGGTGGTTGAAAGCGCGGTCCGGGCCGGAAAGGCGGTCGCGGTAAACAACGGGATTGCCGCCGCGGCGGGCGAGATCGTCCTGCTCACAGACGCCAGACAGAGATTCGAACCCGATGTAATCCGCAAGCTGGTCGCAAATTTCGCGGACGAATCGGTCGGCGCGGTCTCCGGCGAACTCGTGCTTCTCGACAAAGAGGGCAACGAAGCGGCGGACACGGTCGGAATGTACTGGCGCTATGAGAAGGCGCTGCGGTTCATGGAAAGCGCGATCCATTCGGTTCCCGGGGGCACGGGCTCGATCATCGCCATCCGCCGCGAGCTTTTCACGCCGCTGCCGGCCGGAACCGTTCTGGACGACGTTCTCACGCCGATGCGAATCGTGCTCGGCGGCAAGCGTGCCGTGTTCGAACCCGCGGCGCGAGCTTACGATGCCGCGAATCTGAATCTCGCGCTCGAATACGCGAGGAAGAAACGCACTCTGATGGGGAACTACGAGATTTTCGCGGCGATGCCGGAACTTCTCGCTCCATGGCGGAATCCGATCGCGTGGCAAATGGCATCGCACAAAGCCGGGCGGCTCGTGGTCCCGTGGTGCCTGGCCGCGCTTATTGCAGCGAATCTCTTTTTGCGGCACGGCATCTGGTTGTGGGTATTGGCGGCGCAAATTGCCTTCTATGCACTCGCGCTCATGGGGCGGTTTTTTCCGGTGCGAGCTGCGCGCGTGGCTTACACGTTCGTGCTCCTGAACTGGGCGGCGGTCGCCGGCCTCTACCATTTCGTGCGTGGGCACGAAGCATTCTGGAACGTCTCTCGCAGTGAGGAGATGAAGTGCCAGGCCTAGCCGCTGCGCCAATAGTCGAGGAGCGGCGGACACACCCTGCGCTGCGCATCCGCACAGTCACTACTCCTGAAGATTTCGTTGTGCTCGAACCTGTGTGGGACAGCGTCCTGCGGCGCGCCGTGATCCATCATCCTTTTCTGGAATACGCGTGGGCGCGCACATGGTGGGAGTGCTTTCGGCACGGCAGCCGGTTGAACATCCTCGTGGTATTGGCGAATGAAGAACCGATCGCGATCGCACCTCTCATCCTGACATCGAGCCGGATGTGGGGCATACGGGTTCGCCGCCTGAGCTTCCTCTATAGCGATCACGTGCCGCGGGCAGATTTTATCGTCGCCGAAGGACACGAGGAAGCATACGCGGCCATCTGGAATCATCTTCGGCAAGCCGGCGGCTGGGATCTGCTGCAACTCTGCCAGCTTTCCGAAGATTCGCCGACTCAGGATCACCTGCGCGCGCTTGCCGCGCAGGACGGATGCCGGACGGGCATCTGGGAGTCAAGCCTTTCTCCCTACATTGAGTTAAGCGGCGGCCGGGCAGCTTACGAGCAGGGCCTCGCGTCGAAGCACAAATCCAATCTGCGGAACCGCCTCAAACGCCTGCATCACATGGGACCGGTGGAGATCGAAACGATTGAGACCAGCGAGCGCGCCGCCGAGGCTCTCGATGAAGGCTTTCGCCTCGAAGCCGCTGCCTGGAAGCGCAACGCCGGCACGGCGATCGCATGCGATCCCGAGATCGCGAGGTTTTATCGCCTGTTTGCGCGCCGGGCCGCGCAGGCCGGATGGCTGCGGCTGAATTTCCTGCGCGTGGGCGCATCGCGCATCGCGTTCGATTATTCGCTCGTTTACCAGGACCGCGTCTTTCTCCTGAAGATCGGCTACGATCCGGCGTTTTCGCAATATTCGCCTTCGAATCTTCTGCTCTCTCTGGCACTCCAGAGAGCGTTCGACAACAACTTCACTGAATACGACTTCCTCGGCGATCAGGCCGACTGGAAGCGCTGCTGGGCCAAAGACGTGAGACGGCATGTCTGGCTCTATATTTTTCCAGGCACCCGTAAGAGCCGCCTGCTGTATCTGCTCAAATTCGGTCTCGTTCCGCTGATCCGATCCATCATGCGACGAAAGCGAGGCGCCGCCGCTTGAGAGTCACGCCCATCGGCGCGGAGCATTTCGGCTCCGGGCATCCGCGCCTCGGCAGAGGCTCGAAGGTGGCCCGGAACGTAATACAGCTCGCCTCTCCGTTCACAGTCGAGACGATTACCGATGCCGCGGGTTTGGAAGGCCTTCGGCCGGCGTGGGATGCTCTTCTCGAATCGAGCGAGTCGGAATGCGTTTTTCTCACGTGGGAGTGGTTTTCCACCTGGTGGAAGTATTTCGGCGAGCCGGGCACGCTCGAAATCTTCGTCCTCCGGCTGAACGCTGAGATTACCGCGATCGCGCCGTTCCGAATCCGCCCCGCGGGACTTCGCGAGAGACAGGGATTTCCGGTTCTGGAATTCTTGGGCAGCGGCCATGTGGGGTCCGACTATCTCGACCTCATCATCCGCAAGGGATTTGAAGACGATTCGCTGGATGCCCTGGCGAGGGCGTGGCAATCCGCAAACGCCAGCCGCAGATTCGGTTTCCGCTGGACCAACATTCGCCAGGAACACTCTCTCGCCGCGCGCGCCGCTTCGCTCTTGGAGCAGGACGGATGGACGAGCGACGAGTCCACGATCAACGTCTGCCCGTACATTTCACTGGGCGGTTGCTCGTGGGAGTCGTATCTCGAAACGCTCGGCGCGGAGCATCGCGGCGACTTCCGGCGCAAGTGGAAGCGGCTGAATCGCGACTTCGCGGTCGAGTTCGCGCAGGCAGATCAGGACACGCGCCTCGGATTTATTGACCGGCTGATCGAACAGCACAACCGGCGCTGGCAGTCGCGTGGAGGCTCCGATGCCTTTCACACGCAGGCGCTGATCGATTTCCATCGCGAGGTCAGCCAGCAAATGCTCGATCGCGGATGGCTGCGGCTTTATGCGCTTCGCCTGAATGGCGAGCCGGTGGCGCTTCTTTACGGTTTCCTCTTTCGCGGAAAATTTTGCTTTTACCAGTCGAGCTTCGATACGGCATTCGAGAAATACAGCGTTGGAACAGTGATCATGGGCCTCGCGATCCAGCGCGCGATCGTGGAAGGCGCCGTGGAGTATGACTTCCTGCACGGCGACGAAACGTATAAGTCTCACTGGAGTCGCGAAAGCCGCACGCTCGCGCGGCTGGAATTGTATCCGCCGGGCGTGCGCGGATGGCTCGGGCACCGCTACATGAAAATGGGTCGTTTCACCCTCAAACTGGCCCGCCGCGTGCTGAACAACACGGCAGCTAAATGAACCGCACGTGGATCAAGGCGCGCTACGCCGCCGCTCTGTCTCGCACTGGAATTGGCAGAATGATGGGGGGGCGGCAAGCGCAGCCGATCGTCGTCGGCTACCATCGCGTCGTCGAAGATTTCGACGCGGCGGCGGAGACTTCGATTCCGTCGCTGCTCATCACGACGCGCACGCTCGAGCGCCATCTCGACTGGATGGGCCGCCACTACCGTTTTGTCGATCTGGATGAACTTGGCAGGCGCATGGAATCCGGCGAGAGCGGAGGGCGTCCGGTCGCGGCTATCACCTTCGACGATGGCTATCGCGACTTCCACGATGTGGCGTTGCCTCTGCTGAAGCGTAAGGGTATTCCGGCGGCTCTATTCGTGGTGACGGATCATGTCGGCACCGCCCGTCCGCAGGCGCACGACAGCCTGTATCTGTTGCTGGCCCGAAGAATCGCGCGAGTAATGGAAAACGGCCCGGGAATACTTCGCCGTTTCGGTGGTGTCCGGCTTCCGGACGTCGCCAGTCTCGGGCCGTACCAGAGCACGCGGGTCCTGCTCGAAACTCTGCCGCTGGCCGCGGTCGAACGAGTGATTGAAGCACTCGAGGCGGAAGATCCGCTGTCGCCCAACATGCTCGAGAGCTTCCGGCCGGTTACGTGGGAAATGCTGGCGGAATGCCACCGCGCGGGAGTGATGATCGGCTCGCATACACGGACACACATCCTGATGCCAAACGAGACGGACGCGCGGGCGAATCACGAAGCGCTGGCTTCGCGCGAAGAGCTGGAAGGCCGGCTGGGCATCGCGGTTCGCCACTTTGCTTATCCGAGTGGAATTTTCAATGCGCGGTCGGTCGCGGCGGTCGCGGCAGCGGGATACCGGTTTGGCTATACGACCTGCGGCCACCGGAGTCCTGAACATCCAATGCTTACGCTGCCGCGGACCATTCTGTGGGAGAACGCGTGTGTCGACGAGCGGCGGGAATTCTCGGAGTCCATTCTGAGTTGCCAGGTGCGGCACGCGTTCGATTTCGTGAGCGGATGCCGGCAGCGCCACGCGTTCGGGGAGTCTCCTGCGGAAGTTTAGGCCGTGAGCAATGCAGGCGTTTAACGAATCGCTGACGCTTCCGGAGTTCCCGCTCGCGAAAACCGCGGTGGAAAAACGCGCTGCATTTCCCTTTTCTTATTGGCTGCTGCTCGCGTTTCTGATTCTGCTTTACGCGAACACTCCGTTCGTCCTGCCGGCTGTCGAGGTGCTGCATCCCGCGAAACTCGTCGCCGGCGCGATGCTTTTCGCGCTGCTGGTCGAAACACTGTCGGGCCGCACGCGGTTCGATTTTCCCTGGCCGGAAGGCGCCTGGCTGCTGGCGTTTCTCGGCGCCGCCGGACTGTCGTGCATTACGGCCCTCTGGCCAGGCTACGCAGCCGAAGCTCTGTCGGACCTCGTCAAAATGGTCCTCGTCTATTTCGTGATGGCGACCAGTGTCGCCAGCGAGCGGGCGTTGCGCGGGATGCTTTGGATCATCGTCCTCGGCGCTCTTTTCCCCGCGCTCGGAACGCTTCGGAACTACATGCACGGCAATCTCTACGAAGGGCGCGCCGCCTGGGTCGGGATATTTTCCAATCCGAATGAGGTCGCCTACAGCCTCGTGATTCTGATGCCGTTCCTGGCTTACCTCGCTTCGGCGAAATCGTGGCTGGCGCGACTTGTATTGATGGGGATTTCCCTTTGCTATATCGGCGCCATCTTCGTGACCTTTTCGCGCGGTGGGCTTATCGGCCTCGTCGCGGCCGCCGGGGTCTATGCGTGGCGCAAGCGAAATGTGTGGTTGAGAATTGCGCTTGTCCTCGCGGTGGCCGGAGGCATGGTGGTCGGCGGCAGGCACTGGTCGCGCGGCGAAGACTTTTCGCAACTGAATAACGACGTCAGCTTCCAGCAGCGTATCGCGACATCGAGAGTCGGCCTCGACATGTTCATGGATCACCCGGCCGTCGGCGTCGGGCTGAAGTGCTCCGTGATCGCGTGGCCGCTCTACGCGCCCCAGAATTTGTATACGCGCGGAGCTCTCGTCACACACAATACCTTCGTGCAGGTCTTCGGCGAGACCGGGTTGCTCGGCGGGATCCCGTTTCTGCTTCTCATCGGCGCGGGTCTGTATCACGCGCGCAAGCTGGCTCTGCGGAGTCAGGTCACCAATGCCGGCATCGCGGTCGAAGTCGCGCTGTGGGGATTCGTCGTCTGCGGGATGTCGGGCGGATACGTGATGACGTGGTTCCCTTATATCCTGTTGGGCATCACGGCGGCTGTCATGCGCATCGATAGAGAGAAGGCCGTCGAGAGCCCGTAAAACATCGCGCTCGACGCATGTTTTCATGGCGTTCCGGTGAAATCCGCGCCTCCTTCGGAAGCCAGGCGGAAGTGATATCTTCGTCCTTAGCGAAAGGACACCCATTCATGGCAACCACAGTTTCCTCCCCCTCTGAACAACGCGTCGCTCTCCCCGCGACGAAGCTGCTTATCAACGGCCGATGGGTCGACAGCATCTCGGGAAAACGCTTTCAAACACTCAATCCGGCGACCGGCGACGCGATCTGCGACGTTGCCGAAGCCGATGAAGCGGACGTGAACCTGGCAGTGAAAGCGGCCCGCGCCGCCTTCCACAGCAAGTCGCCCTGGCGCCGGATGTCGGCCGCGGAGCGGGGCAAGCTCCTCAATAAGCTTGCGGACCTGATGGAAAAGCATGCCGACGAGCTCGCACGCCTCGAATCGCTCGATAACGGTAAGCCGTACACGATCGCGAAAGCCGCCGACATTCCGCTTTCGATTGCGTGCTACCGCTACTACGCGGGCTGGGCCGACAAGGTTCAGGGCAAGACCATTCCGATCGCCGGCGATTATTTCTGCTACACGCGCCACGAGCCGGTGGGCGTAGTGGGCCAGATCATCCCGTGGAATTTCCCGCTGTTGATGCAGGCGTGGAAACTCGCGCCGGCGCTCGCGACCGGCAACACCGTCGTCATGAAGCCCGCCGAGCAGACTCCGCTCACGGCGCTCCGCGTTGCCGAGCTGATCACGGAAGCAGGCTTTCCGGACGGCGTCGTCAACATGCTCCCCGGCTGCGGTCCGACGGCTGGTGCGGCGATCGCGCGCCACATGGATGTTGACAAAGTCGCTTTCACCGGATCGACTGAAGTCGGCCATCTGATCATGAAGGCGGCCGCGGAAACCAACCTGAAGCGCGTCACCCTGGAACTTGGCGGCAAGAGCCCGAATATCGTGTTCGCCGATGCTGACATGGATCAGACGATCGAAGGCACGCATTTCGCGCTGTTCTTCAATCAGGGCCAGTGCTGCTGCGCGGGCTCCCGGACGTTCGTGGAAGAGAAGGCTTACGACGAATTCGTCGAGAAGAGTGTGGCGCGCGCGAAGAAGCGCACGGTCGGCGACCCGTTCAATCCGAAGACGGAACAGGGGCCACAGGTCGACGACGTGCAGTTCGACAAAGTCATGTCGTACATCGAATCCGGCAGGAAAGAAGGCGCGAAGCTGGTCGCCGGCGGCGAGCGATGGGGCGATCGCGGCTATTTCATCCAGCCGACTGTATTCTGCGATGTGCAGGACAACATGAAGATCGCCGAGGAAGAAATCTTTGGACCAGTAATGAGCATCATCAAATTCAAAGATATCGACGAAGTGGTCGAGCGCGCCAACCGCACCATGTACGGTCTTGCGGCCGGCGTCTGGACGCGCGACATTGGGAAAGCCCATGCAATTTCGAACGCGGTGCGGGCAGGCACGGTATGGGTGAACTGCTACGACGTGTTCGACGCGGCCGCGCCGTTCGGCGGCTTCAAGCAATCGGGGATCGGAAGGGAACTCGGGGAATACGGGCTGCAGCAGTATACGGAAGTCAAGACCGTTACTGTGAAGCTCTGAAAACGTAGGTCAGATTTTCGATTTCTTCGGGAGTCTGCACGCGCGATTCAAGGTCCGGCGCGGGTTGTTCCGCAGCAGTTGGCTTAAGTGAAGCCGGCTTGGCGGATGCAACCTCCTGGGCCTTTTCATTTTTCACGGCCGCGCTCTGCTCCTGCCCGGCGTTCTCGTCGAGAGCGCGGACGATAAACCGCTTCGGTGCGTGACCCACAAAGTAGAACGGATAGCAGGTAATCAAAGTAAGCGTCGGCTTTGGCGTCGGGTTGAGGACGCTGGTCTCGGTAGGGTCGACAATCTCGGTCGAATCCACCTTATAAGTGCGCGGCCCGGATGGCGTCGTCACTGTTACATCGTCACCTTTCCTGATATCGCGGAGCGCGCGAAAGAACGTATCGCGATGCGCGGCGAGAACAACGTTCCCACCCTGACCAGGAAGCGGGGAACCGTCCAGGTGGCCCACTCCCTTGTCCAACACCGCGTTTGTGGCGCCCTGAAAAACAACAGCTGAGAGGTGAAGTTTCGGGACCTCCACCCGTCCCACAAGCGCTCCATCGGGAATCGTCTTTTTCGTGAGAAGCCCCTGGCCGTTCTTCGTCTGGTAACTCAACGTTTTTTGGCTCAACAAGCGATCGAGTTCCTGGTTCCCGTTAGTCTGCTGGATTCTGGAATTGACCCAGTTCGCGCCGACATAGCCGAGCACGAGGAACCCGATCACGAAAAACAAGCGCTGAATGAAACGCGCTGTGCCGCGAAGCATAAGTTAGCTCATCCGTTTGGCGAACGCGCCAAGTCCAAATGCCGCGCCGATCGAGCCAAGGCCGATCAGAGCAAGCAGCGGGAGATAACCGCCGGTCTGTGGCAAGGTAGCCGGGGCCGGTGTTTCCGCCGGAGCCGGTTCCGCCTCAGCTGGGGCCGGTGGAGGCGTGTTCTGTGCAATTTCTGCAGGCTGTTCCTCAGGCGCGGGCGGTGGCGCGGCTTCGGCCACGGCTGGCGCTTCCTCAGTCTTTGGAGTTTCGGCAGCGGCCGGCGTCGTTTCCTGATGCGTCACCTGACTAACTTGCGTAAATCGGCCCTTCGGATATACGAATTCCTGACCGAAATTGTCGGCTGGATAAAACCATGCGCGCAAAGCCGGGGGCTGTCCAGCAGGAGTTTCCCAGAACATAAACTGGCTTTTACCCGTGGGACGGAGCCGGTAATTCGGGACCGCCAGGATCGTCGCATAGGTATGATTCATACGCTCATTCTGAACGACCACGATGTGTCGGTCGGACTGTGAATCCGCCAGCTTGAATACGTAAGTTCCGGGATCCAGAGTGACTCCGGGAATCTCCATTTGACCCGAGATGGTTACGATTGTCTTCTTATCCCACTCGTCGGCGTTGGCTTTGGGGCTAACTGTCACCACCCCCATTACCGCGGCGAATACGGCGGTCGTTATTTTGAATCGATTCATTTTTAATTGCTCCTTAATTCGTCGGCCAATTCGCCGACGACCTTCCTCTTATTTCCCATCGGCGCACCCGGTAATTACCTGTGCGCTCCTGCCATTTCTAATGCAGCCCGCCTGCCAATCGACCCTAAAAAGCTGATAGCGAAGAGGATGCATGGGAGCGCACAGGCGCGACGGGGGCAGCCTTGGCAGAAGAATTGCTCAGGTGCAGTTATGAGTAATACGAAACTCGGAATCCTTGCCGGATCCGCCCTGCTGGTAACGGGGGCCATTGTTTGCGGCGTGGCGATCCGCCGCCGCAATCAGACGCTGGCCGGACGCGCTCGCCGGCAGATTACGACTTTGAAGAATGAAGCTGCGCGGCTGAGCGATCGTGCTTCGGACCTTATAGAGAAAGGTCTGCACGAAGTCCATCGGCAGAAGAAAAATCTCGCGGACGTGATGGAAGCCGGCAAAACGGCCTATGAAAGAATCGCCGGTTGACAGCGAACATCCCCGATCCCATCCGGTTTCCCCCACGCGATAAAATGAGGGAGATGCCTGCTACGACATCGACCCGGGTGCTGGTCGTCGACGATGACGCGAAACAACGCGAAGCACTGAGTGAAATGGTGTCCTCGCTTGGATTCAAAGCGTCGAGCGCCTCTAACGGACGGGAAGCCCTGGAGGCTCAGGTCAACCAGCCGGCCGATGTTATCCTTACCGATCTCATCATGCCGCAAATGGATGGGTTTGAGCTTTTGCGGACTCTCGAAGAGCGGGGCGACCGGACTCCCACTATCGTCCTGACGGGCTTCGGCAGTATCGAGAAAGCGATTTCGGTAGTGCACGATCTGAAAGCTTTCTGGTTTCTCGAAAAACCGGTACAGCCGAGCATCTTGCGGGCTCTGATTGATCGTGCCGGCGCCCAGAACCGGCTGCTCGCCGAAACGGAAGCGCTGAACCGCCAGCTCAGTTTCCATGGATTCCTCGGCGATCTGGTCGGGAATTCCCCCTCCATGCGGCAGGTGTTTTCCGAGATCCAGCAGGTGGCGCCGACGTCCGCCTCGGTCCTGATCACGGGCGAGAGCGGAACGGGCAAAGAACTGGTGGCGAGGGCGGTCCATCGTTTGAGTCCCCGCGCGGCGGGCCCTTTTGTGCCGGTCAACTGCGCTGCTTTTATGGAGACGCTGATCGAGAGCGAGCTGTTCGGTCACGAGAAGGGCTCGTTTACCGGAGCGCTCGAGCGCCACGCCGGCTGCTTTGAGCAAGCGAACAACGGCACCGTATTTCTCGACGAGATCGGCGACATGCCGATCGGGACACAAGCGAAATTATTGCGTGTGCTGGAAGACAGAAAGGTGCGGCGGCTTGGCGGGAAAGTCGATCTGCCCATCGAAGTCCGCGTGGTTGCGGCGACGAACCGCGTCCCGGAAGATGCGATCAAAGACAAGCTGCTGCGCGAGGACCTTTATTACCGGCTGAATGTCTTCCAGATCATGCTGCCCCCGTTGCGCGACCGGAAAGAAGATATTCCGCTCATCTCCGAGGCCATCCTGTCGAATATTAATAAGAAACACGGCACGCGGATCGCCGGCCTGCATGCGAGCACGCTGGAGCGTTTCCAGAATTATTCGTGGCCCGGCAACATACGGGAACTACGAAATGCTCTGGAGCGGGCCGCGATCATGGCTAGCGAAGGTTTAATTCTGCCGAAACATCTGGCGTCGGATTCGATCGGAATGATGGCGGAATCGGAGCCGCAGGCGCGATCGGGCGAACCGCCCGCAGCTGATGCGGAAGAAGGGGAGTCGATCCGCGTGCGCCCAGGCGCCACGATGGAAGAGATCGAGGACGCCTACATCAATCTCATTTTGCAGCGGACGAACAACAACAAGACGAAAGCCGCCGATATCCTCGGAATCAGCGTGCGCACGTTGCACAACCGCCTGGGTCAGTTGGGGAACCGGAAGGTCAGCAGCGCAACCGGCGCGTAATCCGGCCGCCAGCATCGGTTATCTCACGAATGTGGTTCTCACCTGTTTCTCCACACCGCTTCTGGCGGTGATCGGATACTCCGGTTGTCCCCGCGAACTTGTTTCAGCACATCGTGATCGGCACGCGTTCGAAAGCGCTGATTATTCTTCTCGCCGCGGCCGTGCGCGGTCGATTTCATTTGGATTTCCTCTTCACGCTGAGACAGTAGAGGAGTGGCAGTAGAACAAAAACTCCGCGCGGAATTTGCAGCGCCGGTTTTCGTGAAGCAGGCAACTCCGCATCGGCCGAACATGTCCGCAAATATAGATCGCAAGGGCTGTTGCGTCGACCGTTCTCCGGCTGTCCCGGCCTAAGTCTCCTGGAAAAAGGAAGGAGATGAAAAATATTGGCAATTACGGCAATACTCTCAGCGAATATCGTCCCGCAGGGCTTGCCAGCCCGTGGCAGGAGTGCCGGAGCACCGCTTACTGGCGTGCGCGGCTCAGTAAATTCAATGTCTTACGGAGACGCGACGATTGCCCCGGGCTGTTAAAAGCGGAACCCGCAGGCATCGTGATCGTCTTCTGCCCCGCCCGATCCGGATGGAATCGCGAGTTCGACCTGCATCAGTGGCGCTCAGGAAGTCACTTACCGAATAAGCCCCTGGCTTTTTCCTTCAGCCGCCGCATCAAGCTCGTCTTCACCGCGGGGCCAGCAGTCCCACTTGTTGCCAGTTGCTGCCGAGTCACCTCCTGCTCCGCCGTCTTCTCACACGGCTTGTCGCCTACCGGACGCACGGCGTTCCCAGACATCGTATATGCCTTGCGCACACGCGAGCCGTCCGCCCGTTCCAGGCACACCGAAAACTCGCCCCCTTTCGCCAGCACCGGAAAAAACCCCCGCTCGCGCCGCTGGATGTAAGCGGTCTCGTAGCGGTGATGCCGCAGACTCCAGACGAAAACGCGATAGCCGTCGAAGTCGTGATCCTCGCCGAGCGTGTCGGAAGTCGTCCAGAGCCAGATGTCTTTGCGCAAATCGCCATCCGGGATTTTGCCGAGCGAGAAGTAGGATGTGATGCGGTGACCCTCGGCATACTGCGCCACTTCATCCGGAATCGCCATATAGAGGCCGCTGGTCAGCACCCATCCGCTCTGTCCTGAATCCGTGCGAATCAGGGTCCAGTCATCGCTTGGACCGGGCGGCGCCGCATCGTCAGGATCCGGCGGCGGCTCACCCTGTTTCGACAACTCGAGCCAGTCGGATGGTAACGGAGGCGGCGCCGGTGTGGGCGGCTCGGGAATCTTCGATGGTTTCTCCTTCGCCTTCCTGCGCTCCAGCGCCGGTCTGGGCGGAATCAACTCCCGCTTCGGCGCCGCCGCGGCGCGGGGCGTCACTTTGTGCGCGATCACGTCCACTCTTTCGTGTTCTCTTACCTGCACAAAACTGGGCGACTGCCGCGACGGCTCCGAATGCACGTTCAGAGTGCCGAAGGTCGTCGCGGCGCCCTGCGATGGCATCCCGGCCGTTTCTTTCGCCAGCGCGCGCAAGCGCTTCATCTGCGCCGTATCGAGCAGTTCCCGATCACTTACCCAGCCGGCGACGCCTTTCGCGCTCCTGACCTTATACCAGCGCCGCCGCTGCGCGACAATGTCGAGCGCGTCCCCGTGGTGCGCGATCGCAACAGTCGGCGATTTGGAATCGATTTCCTGATGGAGGTTGAGCGATGCGGGTCCCGCGAATGCGTGCCCGATAACCGGGTCGGCCGAAGGTTTGCTGTCACATCCTGCGAGCGTGCCCAGCAGTAATCCAAGGCAAACAATCGGAAGAAAACGGAACGGAGGCGTGGTCACGGAAAAACTCGAGTGCCTGCTTCGAGCTTAGCGTGCTTTTCGCGCGCGCTGGGTATTGATTCAATGAAATCAGGCGGCGGCTGTTTCGCTGAGCAAGCCCTGAACTTTTCGCTCCAGTTGCTCCATCGTGAACGGCTTAACGAGCAGTGAGTATCCCTTTTCGACGACATAGCGCTGCACGACCTGCGTTCCATCGAAGCCCGACATGAACAGCACCTTGATCCCCGGTTTCAGCGTAGCGATCTCGTCTGCGATCATCGGACCGCTCATTCCTGGCGCGACCACATCGGTCAGCAGAAGGTCCGTATGCGGATTGTTTCTGAATAGCCGGACGGCGTTCTCGCCGCAGTCGGCGCTCAAAACCGAATAGCCGTTTCTCGTCAGCATGGCCGTCACGAGTCTGCGAATTTCCGGCTCGTCATCGACGACTAAAATTGTGTGTTTTTCTTTATTCAGCATTTATATTCGATATTCGGGCTGAAAAGATTTTACTTGAGGCGGTATCTATCGACCCGGTAACTTATGGCCAGCGCGTACCGGTACTTGTACGATTTGGTACGCGCGGCCCGGTTGTCGCGGCCTGCGCCGGCGGAACCGCCTGCCTTCTGTTACGCTGGAAAAGCTTCAGTTGCACGCTGGCGTAGCAGCAGTATTGGGAAGCTGGTGAAAATCCAGCACGGCCCCGCCACTGTAAGCGCCGAGGGTTCGCTCAGCGTCTTAAAAGACAGCCACTGTCCTCACCGGGATGGGAAGGCGAGCGGATACCGATGACGCGCAAGTCAGGAGACCGGCCGCGTGATTCCGGAAACTCTCGTATCTTTTCGAGAGCCGCTCTCTTTTCGGGAGCTACGGGAAAAATGCCGAAGCGGAAAGGACGGCAGCTCCGGGCTGCCCGATATGAAACTTCAGACACCATTCACGCCAATGGTGAAGACGCTCGCGTCTTCACTCGCACTTCTTGCTCTCTCAACTCCCGCGATGCTTTGCGCCGCGGAAATACAAGGAACCGTTTTCGACCCGGCCCGCCAACCCATCGCGGGGGCGCAGGTGGCCGCTTTCAACAACGTCGGTGTAATCGTCGAACAAATCACCGACGATCGCGGACATTTCGATTTCAATGTCTCGCCCCTCTTTGACAAGTACCAGCTTCGGGTCACCGCGCCCGGATTTCAGATGGTGACCGTCGCGGCCGGCGCTTCGAGCATCCAGCTTCCTCTGGCGCCGAAGGCCGATTCCGTTCGCGTCGTGGCATCCGCCATCGACGTTCCGGCGAGCCAGCAGGGAACGAGCGTCAACGTCGTTTCGAGCCAGGAGATTCGCGAGCGCAATGAATCCCACGCGGTCGATCTTCTGCGCGAGGTGCCCGGCATGGTTTTTTCGCAAAACGGCGCCGCCGGATCGGTCGCCGACCTGTTCGTGCGCGGCGGCGATTCCAAATACAACCTCGTCGAGATCAACGGCATTCCGGTCAACAGCTTTAACTACGGCGGATTATTCGACTTCTCGCGTATCCCGTCCGACTTCGTTTCGGAAATCGACGTCGCGCGCGGCCCGCAATCGGCGATCTATGGTTCCTACGCGATCGGAAGTGTCGTCGACTTTGTCACACGTTCGCCTGAGAACGGTCCAGCGCTCGACATCCTCGCCGAAGGCGGCACGCACGATGAAAACCGCGTTGCCGTCAGCGGCTCCATGCTGGAGCATGGCTGGGGCATGGCGGCCTCTCTCTCCGGCTTTTTAGCCAACGGACCGGTGCTCAACTCAGATTCCCGCAACGACAACATCTTCCTCTCGGCCGAGCACCGCTGGCGCACTCAGAGTCTCTTCGCCTTCGGCAACTTCAATTCCGCGGAGGTCGGCGAGCCGGGTCCTTATGGGTCCGATCCCAAAGGACTTTTCCCCGGGCTCGATCTCGTGAGCCGGGAGAAAACCAACATGTCGACGTACGGCTTTCACTACCAGTACGCCATCACAGACAGCTTCCGCCAGGATCTCTACGGCGGGTTTTTTCTCGACAACGATTTCTATTTCAGCCCGTTCGGCCCGAGCTTCAACAAGGACATCCGCGGCTACGCGGAAGCTCGCGAGACTCTGCACATCGCGTCGTTCTGGACGCTCGCCGGCGGCTTTGCTTTCGATCGCGAGGAGATGAAGAACACCTTCGTGACCGACAACAGTCTCCGCGATTTCCCACTGCGCCGCGACAACCAGGGCATCTATCTGGATAATCATTTCTCCATCGGGAGATCTCTCTTCATCAACGCCGGATTGCGCGAGGAGATTTACCAGATGCCTGAAGTTCCGGCATTCACCGTCGATTTCGGATCGCGTCCGGATTTCCCGGCCCGCACGTATTCGAAGCTCGACCCGAAGATCTCCGGCGCATGGATGCTCCGGGGCGGGGCGCGCTTGCACGCTTCCTATGGAACGGGGATTCGTCCCCCGGGTGGTTCGGACCTCGCGTTCACCGACAACCCGGCGCTCAAAGCCGAGCGCACCGAGAGCTACGACATCGGCGTCGAAGAGCAGTTCCTGAATGGCCGCGCGTCGATCGATGCCACCTGGTTCCGCAACCGGTACAAGGATCTGATCGTCGGCCTCGGCGGCTCGCTCTCCGAACTCTCGGCTTATCAGACCGACAATGTCGCGAACGCTCTCGCGAAAGGCGTCGAAATGAGCGGGCGCTTCCGTCCGACGACGTGGATCTCATTGAATGCGAACTACACCTGGCTTGAAAGCGAAGTGCTTTCGCTCAATGGCGGCGTGGGGCTCGTCCAGCAGGATTTCTATCTCGGGCAGCCGCTGCTGCGGCGTCCCAAACAGTCAGGGTCGGCGATTGCCACAGTGCATTACGGACGCATCGACGCCAACCTCTACGGCTATGCGCGCGGACGCTCCCTCGATACAGAGCCGAATCTGGGTGCGTCGCAGGGTGAGTTCTGGAATCCCGGTTACACCAACGTCGGGATCAACCTCAACTACCGCGTGCGGGGGAACCTGACGGCTTACGTCAACCTCCGCAATGCGCTTGACCGTCGCTACGAGGAGATCTACGGATTCCCCGCGCCCCTTCTGAACGTGGTGGCCGGGTTGAAGTGGAGCCTGGCGCGGTCGAGATAGATTATAGGCGCTGGATGGGCGCAATTGCCGGTCTCGCCTGCACCCCGCGCCAGAGCGTTGGCTTTTGGGAAAAGCATTACCCAGATGGGATGAGTTGAAGTCGGCGCTGGCGGCGAATCCGGCGGCGAACGTTCGGACCCGCATCGAAGTGCCGTTGTCGCGGGCCGGAAGCTGACCAGTTGCTCGTGCCTGCCGGTTGGTACGATGCCACTGAGACAAACCAACTGGATCGCCGCCAGAGCCATTATCCGAATGATCTGTACGAATGAGTACTCGCCGACGAATCTAATCGTCTGTATAATCGCCGGGTACTTGTTTCGGAGGAAGCAATGTTCGGCAGACGTGTCCTCGGATTATCTTTTCTTTCCTTGCTGTCATTCACCCCTGCGCTGTTCGCCCAGCAGCCCCCTGAACTCCCGTCGTGCTTCGCCGGGCTCGACCAGGCCAGTGTCGGGATCCCGTACTACTGCGATTACGGCACCGCGCTGAACGAGTTGCTTGCCCCGTTTTTCGACGCAGGCACCGGGATCTCACTCTCGTTCACCTTCAACACGACCGCGGGATCCACTTTGCCTCCCGGCATGTCTTTGACGGAGAGCGGAGTGTTCAGCGGCACGCCCACCACGGCCGGCTCCTTCAACTACAGTTTCGATATCAACTTCAAAATTTCTTTCCAGGGTGAAACCATTCAGCAGACGGACCCATTCCCGACAATCCTCGTTGTCAACACGGCCGGGACCGGCGCGACACGCATTGACCCCGGAGGTCTCGTCTTCTCTCTGAATCAGGGCTCGGCTCCGTCCGCGCAGATCGTTGCGTTGTCCAGCCGGCGAAGCCAGGCAATAACGTACACGGCGAGCGCAACCACCAGCGCGGGCGGCAACTGGCTGTCGGTGACGCCATCCGGAACCATCGCTCCGTTTCAAAGCTCGGTCGCTGTAGCAACGGTGGATCCCAGCGCACTCACCGCCGGGACCTGGTTGGGCGCGATCAGCTTCGCACTCTCGTCCGGGGAAAATTTCACCATCCCCGTCCTCGTCTCGGTGACGTCGAGCCAGCAGAAGCTGGTGATCTCGCAGTCGGGACTGTTCTTCCAATCCGTGCAGGGAGGAAGCAGTCCGCCTTCTCAATCAATCTCTGTATTAAACGGAGGCTCGGGCTCGCTCAACTTTTCCGCCGCGGCGTCGACGGCGAGCGGCGGTAACTGGCTGACGTTATCGCCGGCTTCCGGATCGGCGGCGTCGTCAGTTGCCGGCACGGTTACGGCCAGCGCCATTTCCGCGGGCCTGGCCCCGGGCACTTATTACGGCCAGATCAGCGTATCCGCGCCCAACATCGCCAATTCCCCGCAGATGATCTCGGTGGTGTTGACCGTCGTCTCGCCGGCGCAAAGTCCTGGCCCCAGGTTGAGCGCCACCGGCGTGGTCCTCGTGCAGTTGGGCGCCACCGCCCCGGCGGCGAAAACCATCACGGTCACGAATCCGTCGCC
Organism: Bryobacteraceae bacterium; assembly: GCA_035552355.1. Taxonomy (GTDB): domain Bacteria; phylum Acidobacteriota; class Terriglobia; order Bryobacterales; family Bryobacteraceae; genus BOG-234. Next base: position 20,892 of record DASZLP010000216.1, read on the forward strand.
GAATCCGTTGACTTACTCGAGTACGGCGTTCTCCGACAGCGGCACGAACTTCTACACGGTCTCGCCCGCTAACAGTACGTTGACTTCCGGACAGCCGCTTTCCGTTAACGTGCAGCCGGCATCGGGTCTCGCACCCGGCGTCTATACCGGCGACCTGACTCTGCTGTTCTCCGACGCAACGACGCAAACTGTCTTTCAGCGGCGGGTGGAGGTTGTGCTGATTGTCGTTTCCTCGACCGGCTCCGCGGCGCGCGGACCTGGTTTGGCGCCGCGCGCGGTCACTTGTGCGCCGACGAAACTCATAGCGGTGATGACCCAGTTGGGTGACGGATTCAAAGTCGCCGCGGCATGGCCCGCTCCGCTCGAAGTGACGGTGGTGGATGACTGCGGAACGTTCCTCACCTCCGGCGGCAGTGTGATCACGGCGTTCACGAACGGCGATCCGCCGCTTTCACTCGCATCGCTCGAGGATGGGCGCTGGTCGGGAACATGGGTTCCGCGCAACACGTCGGCGAGCCAGGTAACCATTACCGCGCAGGCGCAGGAAGTGCTGCCGCCGATTCGCGGCTCCGCGCAGATCGGTGGCACGCTGCAGACAAACCCCGCCGTGCCGGTGATCGATGCTGGAGGCGTGGTGAGCGCGGCCAGCAATACGCCGCGGCAACCGCTGGCGCCGGGAAGCTACATCACGATTTACGGCAAGAACCTGAACCTGGGTTCCTTTATCGCGCCTTCGCTGCCGCTGCAGACCCAACTCGGCGGGTCCCAGGTCATTCTGGCCGGCAAGCCCCTGCCGCTGAACTATGCCGGCAGCGGGCAGATCAACGCTCTCGTTCCGTTCGACACGCCTGTGAACAGCGTCCAGCAGTTGATCGTCCAGCAGAGCGGACAGATTTCAGTGCCGGAGCCGGTAGTGCTCTCTTCCACGCAGCCAGCCATCTTCACGCAGGATCTGAGTGGAGGCGGTCCGGGTGTCATCGCCGGCTATAAAGCCGATGGCTCGGCAAACAACTTTCTCATCGACCATTCGCATCCCGTGAGCGCGGGTGACACGCTCGTCATCTACTGCACGGGCCTGGGACCAGTCGATCAGCCGGTCGCGGCCGGCGACGCGGGTCCGAGTTCGCCGCTGGCCCGCACCGTGAATCCGGTAACCGCGACGATAGGGGGCAGGGATGCATCCGTCCAGTTCGCCGGCCTTGCGCCGACGTTGACCGTTTACCAGGTGAACGTCGTGGTCCCGCCGGGCGTCGCGCCGGGTAGCGATGTGCCGATTGTGCTCTATCAGGCGGCCCAGCAAAGCGTGCCGGTGACGATCGCGGTGCAGTAAATCGGTCAGGAAGCGAGGCTCTGTTCAGATGCTGAGTAGAATTTTGCGCTCCGGTCTGCTGTTTGCGTTTGGATCAGCTTGTTGTGTCGCCCGGAAAGATCCGTCTCCGCATTTCCGCTGACAAACCTGATCAGCGACGCGTACCAGGTGGGCCTTGATCAGATCACCGGCCCCGATTGGCTCAATTCCGAGTTTTACGCGATAAACGTAAAGCTTCCCCAAGGTTCAACGAAGGAACAAGATTCTCAGATGATGGCGAACCTGCTGGCCGAGCGCTTCGGTCTGGTGATCCATCGCGTGACGAAGGAAGTTTCCGGCTACGAGAATACGGTAGCTTCCGGCGGTCCGAAGCTGACCCCGTCCGGTCCGGCTTCGCGGACAACGCTGAAGCCTTCACCGGACTTTTGGAGACCATGGCGACCTCGATATTCCCGCCGCGGCGGCCCCGTCGCGCCGCCCGCGTTAAGATGCGGGCGTGCCTGAGAATTCCGATGGGCGGCAGCGGCCGAATGTTCGCGGCACGCCACGCAGCCGTTTGATTTCAAGCGTCGTGATGCTCGTGATAGTGGCCGCCGGCGTGGTGGTCTATTCCATTCGCAAGAGCAATCAATTGTTCGATCTCGGCCTTGAGGCTCACACCCGGTGCGCTCTGGCCGGAACGTATCCGGCGTTGAGTCCGCGGTTCGCGCCGATGCCGCAGGCTTTGCTCGGCGCGGCGGGAACCAGAGAGGCTGTTTCCGCGCATCAATGCACGATCGAAGACAGGGAGTACGTCCACGTGATTCTTCGAATTGACGCGATGCTGGTCTCAGTGCTTCTCACACAGAAGAGGGATCAGGAGACATTTCCCCGGGAATTTGCGGGGCGCACGGAGGAAGCGAGCGGGGTTACGCTGCACGAAACCCGCCGGGCGGAAAAATCCGTGGCCGCGTTTGAATCCGGGAACTGGCTCGGTTACGTGATATCCGGACTTCCCGAAGAGAAAAATTCGCAGCTCGCACGGAAACTGGTTCCCGTGATCGACAGGTACGCCAAAGCCTGAAACCACAAAAAACCCGGAGGAAGCCCACGGGGGTTCCTCCGGCATCGTACATAGGTGGTTCGGCAGGGTGCTCAGGCCACTTTACGAACGGGCGGCCGCAGCGG
>DASZLP010000217.1:0-23453 GCA_035552355.1 Bryobacteraceae bacterium
GTTTCAGTTGATTCACGGCTCGCCGCTCGACGAGGACGAGTATCTGCTCACCGCGGCCGATGTCCGCAACGTTTTCGACTACCTTGATGAAGGCGTGACGTTTTTCGGGCACACGCACCTGCAGTGCGGCTACGCGCGCGCGAACGGCACGTTCCAGGCTCTGCGCAAGCACGATCCGGCGCAAAGGGAGTGCTGGCACAAGCTGGAGCGCGACGGCATCTATCTGATCAACGCGGGCTCGGTGGGGCAGCCGCGGGACGGCGATCCGCGCGCGGCGTATGCGATTTACGATCCGGAGAGGATGGAACTGCTGCAGCGCCGCGTGCGCTACAACTTCGAGGCGACAAGGCGAAAGATCGAAGACGCCGGTCTGCCGGATGTGCTGGGCGCGCGGCTCGGTGTGGGCCGGTAAAGCACCTCAAGCTCTCTCAATGAAATACAGCGCGACGGGCAGAGGGTCGAACTTCGGCCCGTCGATGGTCGCCGCTCCCGCCACTCCCTCGCCCGACACGTTGTTGGTGTTGATCGGCGGTCTGGTGACGCCGGAGACGTCGCCGCCTTTTCGACCTTCGCTGCCTAAGATAAACCGGCAGTGACGATTGGCGGTGATGAGGCTGCATTCGCCCCCTGCCGCATGGCCCTCCAGACTATGCGCGCGACGCCGCCACCGGCCTCTCGAAATACTCCGGCGCATTTCCCGGGCGCCACTTGATGTTGCACCCGAGGCTCGGCACCTGACGCGCGTTCACCGCGCGGCCTGCGAGCACGGCGTCAATCGCGACGCGGAGGTCGGCGCCAGTCACAGGCTTGCCGTTGCCCGGGCGGCTGTCGTCGAGTTGTCCGCGATAGGCGAGGCGGCGGTCGGCGTCGAACAGGAAGATGTCCGGCGTGCAGGCGGCCAGGTAGGCTTTCGCGACCGCCTGCGTTTCGTCGTAGCAGACGGGATAGGTGAGTCCCCAGTCAGCGGCCATCTGCGCGAGACCCTCGGGGGAGTCCTCGGAAGAAACCGCCGGGTCGTTGGAGCTGATCCCGACGATCCCGAGTTCGGTCCCCGCATAGTCGCGCCCGAGCCGTGCGAGCTCGTCCTTGATGTGTTTGACGAACGGACAATGATGGCAGATGAACATGACGAGCAGCGCCTTCCTGCCGGCAAACGTGTCGAGCGAGACGGGGTGCTTCGAGACTACATCGGGTAGTGAAAACGGCGGGGCGGAGGTGCCCAGCTCAAGCATTGTGGAGGGTGTGGCGGCCATGAGTCTACTTTAGAGCAGAAACGTGCGCGCTGGGATATGATCGACAGTTTGGCACGTTCAGAAAAAGGCGCACAACGGGCGATTGCCTGTGCGCTTTCAACAGACCTCGCTGTCTGGGCCACGTCGGTTAGTTTCGAAGACCTGCCCACCGATGTACTCGAAGCCACGAAGCTTCGTGTGATGGACGCGATGGGTCTCTCGCTCGCGGGCGCCGAGACCGGTTTCGGGCGTTCGATACGCGCGGCCGCGCTCGCGCTCTCGCCTCCGGGGCAGTGCCGCATTCTCGGGACGGGCGACCGGGTTGGCGTCACCACCGCCGCCTTCGTCAACGGCGCTTTTTCGCAGGCGCTCGAATTCGACGACACGCACAACGAATCGATTGTTCACATGAGCAGTCCCGCGGTGGCGGCGGCGCTGGCGCTTTCCGAAATCCGGCGCGTGTCAGGACGCGATCTGATCACCGCGATCGCGATCGGCAACGAAATCTCGTGCCGGGTGGGCAGCGTCGCGTCGGGACAGTTCCACAAGCGCGGGTTTCATCCCACGGGCTTGTTTGCGACATTCGGCAGCGCCTATCTCGCGGCGAAACTGCTCGGGCTCGACGAAGCGAAGACGGCGCAGGCGGCGGGCATTTGCGGAAGCTTCGCTGCGGGACTGCTGCAGTGCTGGGTCGACGGCACGCAGACCAAGTTCCTGCATCCGGGATGGGCGGCGCAGAGCGGCATCACGGCGGCGATGCTGGCGCGCGAAGGCGCGACGGGTCCGGCGGAAGTGTTCGAAGGGCGCTTCGGATTGTTCGCATCGCATTTACAGGATGAGAGCGGGACGCTCGCGAATTACGGCCGCATCCAGGACAATCTCGGCTCGCACTGGGAGAGCCGCAATTCGTCCTTCAAGCCGTTTCCAGCGGCGCATGTGCTGCATCCTTACATCAGCGCTGTTCTGAGTCTGCGAGAACGGCACGGCATCGTGCCCGCGGACGTGGAGCGAATCGATTGCCCCGTGACCGAGTTCATCGTGGGAATCGTCTGCGAACCAACGGACGAAAAGTTTGCGCCCGCGTCTGATTCGCATGGGCGCGTGAGCCTGCAGTACAGCCTCGCGGAAGCTCTCGCGCTCGGATCGCTGGGCAAAAACGCCTACCGCGCGGAGAGTTTGAGGAACCCGGAGATTCTCGCCCTTGCGCGGCGCGTGCATTATTGCGTGGATCCGGATTATCCGGGGCCGGGGCGGTTCAAGGGCGAGGTGACGGTCACGCTCAAAGACGGGCGGCAATTCCACGAGATCGAGGAATACAATCGCGGTTCGGCCGAGAATCCGATGACGGCCGCAGAGATTCGCGCCAAGTTCGACGACAACGCCGGCGGGTTTCTTCCCGCCGAGCGGCGCGACAAGCTGGCGGAGTTGATCCGCTATCTCGACACGCTGGGCGACGCGAGCGATCTTGTCAAGTCTGCATGCCCCAGCGGCGAACCGTCACGCTCTCGATCGCTTTGAAGATCAGGTTCTCGACGGCGAGTCCGAAGAGAATCACCGTGAGGAGTCCGGCGAAGACGTTCGGGATCAGCAGCTGATTCTTCTGCTCGAAGATGTACCAGCCGAGGCCGCCCGATCCCGAGCTGACGCCGAAGACGAGCTCGGCCGCGATGAGCGTGCGCCACGCGAAGGCCCAGCCGATCTTGAGTCCTGTGAGGATGCTGGGGAATGCGGCGGGCAGCAGAATGCGCACGATGTAGCCGGACTTCGAGAGCCCGTAGTTCTGGCCGACCATCTTCAGGGTTGGGCTGACGGCGCGAAAACCCGCATGCATGTTGAGCGCGACGGCCCATAGCACCGCGTGGATCAGGACGAAGATGATGCTGCCGTCGCCGAGCCCGAACCAGATGAGCGCGAGCGGCAGCAGGGCAAGCGAAGGCAGCGGGTTGAACATCGCGGTGAGGGTTTCGAGAAGGTCCGCGCCGAAGCGGCCGGTGCTGGCGAGGGCGGTCAGAAGGCCGGCGAGCGCGAGGCCGAGCGCATAGCCCTTGACCAACATCCCGATTGAGTAAGCCGCGGCGCGGGGGATTTCACCGGACGCGATGGACGCGACGAGCGCGCGCACGGTATCGGTGAAGGTGGGGAACAGGAGCGGATTGTTCAGCCAGCGCGCGTAGCCTTCCCAGATCAGCGCGAGAAGAAAGAGCAGGATTGTCTTGCGCGCGGCCGCGTTGTTATAGAGCTTCCTCCAAATACTCAGCGGTTGTTCAACGACATCGAGGCCGGCGGGAGCGATCGTGTTCACGACTTCGACGCGCGTTTCAGGCATGATCGAACAGCATCGACCCGATGCGCGCCTCGTTGGAGCCGGTGCTGTTGATTTCGGCCTTCACCTGGCCGGGATGCGCGCTGAGCAGGAGTATCCGGCTGCCGATGCGCAGCGCTTCGGGAATGGAGTGTGTCACGAAGAGCACCGTGAACCTGGTGTCGTCCCAGAGGCGGAGGAGTTCCTCCTGCATGTGGGCGCGCGTCAGTGCGTCGAGAGCGGCGAACGGCTCGTCCATCAACAGGATTTGCGGCTCCATTGCCATGCCGCGCGCGATCGCGACGCGCTGCTTCATGCCGCCGGAGAGCGTGTGGGGATAGCTGCCGGCAAAATCGGTGAGGCGGACCTTCTCGATATAGTGCATGGCGCGCGCGGCGGCTTCGCGCTTCGAAAGCCTGCCACTCGCCGTCAGCGCGAAGGCGATGTTCTCCTTCACGGTTTTCCAGGGGAGAAGCTGGTCGAACTCCTGGAAGACGAAGATGCGGTCGGGGCCGGGTCCGGTGATTTTTGTGTTGTTGAGCGAGATGCTTCCTTCGACCGGATGGACGTAGCCGCCGACGGCTTTGAGGAGTGTGGATTTTCCGCAGCCGGAAGGTCCGAGGATGACGAAGCGGTCGGACTGAAGCACGTTGAAGCTGACGCGCCAGACCGCCGTGACGAGGCGGTCGCGGGTGCGGTATTGAAGAGTGACGCCGTCAACGGCCAGAAGCGTGTCAGGTTCCGGGAGCGCCATGGATTTCGGGGAAGAACAGGTCTTTCCAGGAGCCGGGACGGTTCCTGATTGTGCCGATGGAATGCATGAAATCGGCATACTTCATGAGATTTTCGGGAGTGGTGGTGAATTTGATATGGGGGTCGTTGAGGACGTCGACGATTTCCTCGAGCGAGAAGCCTTTGTCGTTGGTCGAGGCAAGCAGCAGCGCGGCAGCGGATTTTTTGTCGGACGCGATCATGCGGTTGGCGTCGTCAATGGCTTTCAGGACGGCGCCGTAGATTTTTGGATTTTGCTCGCGGAACTTCGAGGTCGTCGAGACCATGGTGAAGGTGGTCGAGCCGCCCATCACGTCGTCGGAAAGCATGATCGTGCGCACGCGAGCGTCTTTCTTCTCGCGCTGCGCGAAGGGGGGCGAGGTGAAGTGAGCGTCGATGGCGGAGGATCCGGCGAGCAGTGCGATCACGGCGTCGGGATGAGTCATGGTGACGGTGTAGCGGTCGAAACGCGCGGGTTGATTGTACTTCTGCTTCGCATACATTTGCATGACGATCGACGGGATCGAAACTTTGATAGCTGTGACTGCGATCTTGTCCTTGTCCGTGACGTCGTCGAGCTTCTTCAGACGATCGGTGCGCGCGTTGAGGTACATGGGCATCGACGACATGGCCGCGACGCCTTTGACTTTTACAGATGCGGCGGCGCGGTCCCAGAGAGTGATGAACGCCGGCGGGCCGGCGGTGATGAAATCGGCCGAGCCGGAGAGCAGCGCGTCGTTCATGACAGCGGGGCCGCCGATGTTGATCCAGCGAACTTTCAGGTTGGGAATTCCAGCTTCTTTCGCGCGCTTTTCGATCAGCTGGTTCTTCTCCATAACAAGGAGCGGGAGAAAGCCGACACCGCCGGCGCCGGTGGGAATACGAACTTCATTGACTTCCGCGAAGGCCAGGGCGGGGAGAAGGGTAGCGAGCAGGAGAAGCGAACGGAACGTCTGCCGGCGCGCGTGCTTATGACCCTCTCCTTCAGGACGGCAGCGATCGCACATGCGCCCTCACGACCCACGCGAGCCCCGCGAAGAACAACAACGTTAACGTGCTCCATGGCGCGAACGGGCAAAAGGTCCGGTAGCCAAGGTCGCTCGTCACCGGCGCGGAAGATGGCACGAGCGTCGCCAGCGCAAGCGCCAGCAGCAGGATTGCGCTCGCCAGAAGAAGCGCGCTCAGGGTCTGTCGAGACATTTCGTGTCTCTTATATTAGTTCCCGTCCCCAATCGATGACGCCGCTCGCCCGCATTCTCGAGAAGCTCGAAGCCTTCTATGGACCGCAATCGCCATCCTGGCCGTGGACCCATACCTCTTTCTCGTTTGGTGGCACTGCGGTTATCCGGCGAGCGACGTGACCTGCGTGAAAGGCTGGGGGGGCGCTGCGGTCGAGCATCGGAGTCGACCCTGAGAGTCTGCTCGGGGCCCCGGCGGCGAAACTTATACTCGCCCTGAGGGCCGGTGGGATGGTCCCCGAAGTCCGCGCGCAAAGAATGAAGCAAATCGCCGGGCGGGTGCGGGACGAATTCGGCGGCGACTTCACGGCGCTGCGCTCGATGCCGATCTCCAAAGCCCGCGCCGTTCTGAAGAAATTCCCGAACATCGCCGACCCCGGCGCCGATCGCATCCTCCTCTTCGGCGGACTCTCGCCCATTGCCGCCGTCCCATCCAACACCACGCAGGTTCTGGTCCGCATCCGGCTCGGGAGGGAACGAGAGAATTATGGACGCAACTACGCCGTAGGCCAGGCGATCATCGAGGCTGAAACACCAGCATCGTTCGAGGCGCGAACGCGCGCGTACCTGCTCGTGAAATGGCACGGCCAGCAGCTCTGCAAGCGGACGAATCCCAAATGCGGAGAATGTCCCGTCAGGACCTCCTGTTCGTTCGGGTGATCGGTTCCTGAGCGGAGCGCTCCCTTATGTGTGTCTGATAATGCCGATTTTTATCGGACATAAGCAATCTCGACAGCGCCCGGTCAGGTGTCATTTTGAATAACAGACATTGACAATCTTAGCTATCAACACTAGTGTAACGGCAAGGAGAATTGTCGATGAACGTATCACTCACCCCGGAGCTGGAAGAATTCGTCAGCGCTAAGGTCGGGTCGGGCCGCTACAACTCGGCGAGTGAAGTCGTCCGCGAAGCCCTCCGGCTTCTGGAGGAACACGATTCCGCCCGCGCCGCCCAACTGGCGGAATTCAACCACGAGCTTGGCCGCCGCCTTGCGGCCCTCGATCGCGGCGAGACCGTCGACCCGGTTGAATCCCGCGCCCGACTGCAGCGCAAATCCGCCGAGCGCCGGAAACCGTGACCGGACATCCCTTCAGGGGTGCCGGCAGGCGTGAGCGGCTACATCCTCAGCGTCGATGCGGACCTCGATCTGGACGATATCTGGGAGTACATTGCTGCGGACACAGTGGACGCCGCCGACTGATGGATCGGGAAGCTGTTCGATGCGTTTGAAACCCTCGCGGAGTGAATATAGAGATCGCGTTTTCATCCTTGCGCGCCAATCATCCGAACCGCGTGAAATACGAGGAGTGGGCGAAACGCCTCATCGAACGCCTGACGCTTTGGTTTGCGTGCTGTTGAACGGAGATATTAGCCGGACATAACCTTGATATATCCGGTAGTTTGATGAGCACGGCGACATCGACAGCCAGCTTCCGATTACCGGCATTACGTCAAATCGACGTTCTGCCAACCCGGAGACCGACCCCTGCGATCAATCCCCCGAAACCGCCGCCTGAGCCTGCGCGCGCGCCGTAATAAACGGCTCGAGCGCGAACGGATTCAATTTCCACGGATAGACTTCCTCGCACCCCGTAAAGGGCGCGTAGTCTTCCCGCATCTTCTTCGGATCGAATTTCACTTCGCGCAGCTTCAGGCTCCGGACGAATGCATCGTTGAGGAGAACCTTCTTATCCCCCAGCATCACCGCGTACACATGCGCGTAAATATACCGGGCGAATTCGCGCATGCGCTCGACGTGCTTCTCGATCTGGTTCTCGGCCGCCTCGACGCTGATGCCGACCTCGTAGAACAGCGTCTCGGCTTCTTTCAATGGCGTCAGGCTGTAGTACTCGATGTGCAGCGGTTCCGGCAGCGGCTTGATGCCGTTGTTGTACTTCCACATGTAGAAGTCACTGAGGAACTGCTGCACGTTTTTGTTTATCGGTCCGAAGATGGCGAAACGGCGGAGGAACGTCTGCATGAACTGGCGGTTGGTGAACAATTGATTGAGGAACGGCATCACGTAGAAGCCGAAGTAAATCGCCAGCTCCCACGCGTACTTCATGGTGAAACATTCCTGATCGCCCAGAGCGTTGTAGCTCAGCGCGTAGGTCGGTACGTAAGCTTCGTACATGGCGCGCTCAATCTGCTCGGCCATCACTACTTTTTCGGCCAGGACCTCTTTCTCTTCAGTCTCGATTGCATCCACAATCAGCGTGTTGTAAATCGCTATCAAATCGCTGCCAGGGCTGTAGAGCGGATCGGTGAAGCGCCCGGCCTCGCCCGCCAACGCCCAGCGATTGGCGCTGATCGTCTGCTTGCAATCGTGCGCGTAGGAAACATAGCGGCCTTCATCGATGACTTTGCGGTTCGGCAGATCGCGCGCGAACATGGGCCAGTCCCTGCAAACCCAGTCGATCATTTTCTTCGCGCTGGAGACGTCCTCAGGGTTGACCGAGGCGTGCTCGAAAACAAGGCCGAGGCTGGTGATGTTGTGCAGCGGAATCACCCAGAACCAGCGGCCCTTGCCACAGAAATGGCTCGTTGCGTTGACATAGGGGAAATGGCCGGTCTTTTGCCGTGCCGAGTCTTTCAGGATCTCGGTCCACGTGTGATCCGTGAACTTTTCGTAGTTCACCAGGCCTTCCACCCAGCACCACGTTGCGCCGTGTTTGATAGGGCTTTCCTTTTGAAGGTCCAGCTTCTTCTTGAGTACGGAGCTGCGGCCGGAAGTATCCACCACCCACGTGCACGTCGTCCTGCCTTTGTTGAACGCAATGGTGTGCGGGTCATCGTTTTCCGAAAGGTCCGCCTTGATGTCGCGAACGCCGCCGACAAACCGGAACCGCGCATCCTGCTTGTTCCGCCACATCAGGTGCTGCTCGATCTTGTTCCGGTCGAGCTGATAGTTGGGAATATTCGAGATGATGCGGATCGACGACGATGAAACATCCTCCCAGAAGTCGTCGCCCATACCCGTCTGCCAGTAGAAGCGCAGGTTGTACTTCAGGTAATGGTTGATCATCAGGTAGTCTTCGAGATCGAGAATCTTCGAGAAGTAATAGCCTGAGACCTGCACCAGCGACTCGCCGACCTTCTGGGTGGGCCGCGGAGGATCGTCCCATTTGTCCAGCAGGAGGACGGTCTTCTGCGTGTACTTGAGCAGTTGAGCGGCCAGCGAGAGCCCTGCCAATCCGGCCCCGATGATCACGACGTCGTAATTGGTCTTCAACTCGGCAGTCAAGATGGTCCTCCGTCAGCCCTGCATACAAAAAGCCCGCGCGCAAAAGCCGCAACTAAATATGTGTCACGCCTGGCCCAGCCGTTTCTCCCGCGGCCTACGCAGCCGTTTTGGGAATGTTTCAGAATACCAACGGCGAGGCGCCTCGAAGGAGACACAAGCAGAGCCGCGGTTGTAATTTTCAGTACTCCAGACCACCGTTGAGACGTACAATTAAAAACAAGTCATCGAGAACGGAAATGAGTAACGGGAAACTCCACACGCTGATTGCGCTTCTGACCCTCGCGCCGTCGGCCGGCGCCCAGTGGCTGAATTATCCGAGCCCGGCGACGCCACGCGGCAAGGACGGCAAACCCAATCTTTCCGCGCCCGCGCCGCGCCTCCATGGAAAGCCGGACCTCGGAGGCATCTGGGAGGCGGAAAGCACGCCGCGCGCGGTCCTCGCCACCCTGTTTCCGCCTGGCGTCGGACTACTGCCCGGCGGCGTCAACGGATTGGGCGAGGACGATCCCCAGAAATACTTCCTCAACCTCCTCGCGGATTTCAAACCCGGCGAGGAGCCCCTGCTTCCCGCCGCGGGTGCGCGCCTTGGGCAAATACTGAAGAACCCGGCCAAACCGATCACGCTGTGTCGTCCGGCGGGCGGCCCCGTCAACGAACTGATACCGGCGCCCTATAAGATCGTCCAGATGCAGGGACTTGTCATGGAGCTTTACGAGACAGACTCCGTCTTCCGCCAGATCTTTACCGACGGACGCAAACAGCCGGTCGATCCGCAGCCTGCCTGGATGGGGTACTCGGTCGGGCGCTGGGAAGGCGACACGCTTATCGTCGACGTGCGGGGCTTCAACGATCTCAGCGCGCTCGATGCCATGGGTCACTTCCACAGCGACCAACTCCACGTGACGCAGCGCTTCCGCCGCAAGGACTTCGGCCATATGGAAATCGAGATGACCCTTGAAGACCCGAAAGTCTTCACACGGCCCGTGACGGTCAAATCCAACCAGATTCTGATTCCCGACACGGAGGTGATGGAGTCGTTCTGCGGCGAATCCGAGCACGATCTGGAGCACATGCGGAACATCAAGAACTAAACTCATTTCGCGCAAAGGCGTGAAATGATTTTTGGTATCCCCTTTTTGCACTATTTGCCCCACGTCTCGCCCATGCGAAACTGGTTTCCCTGAAACATTCGCGGCTCTCCAACACGAGGTGCATGTGCAGCAGGTACAGGAAGAACAAAAATTCGGAGAAGCGCTGGAGGATTTCACGCTCCAGAACGTGCGCACGGGAAAGCCTCTCAGTCTTTCGCAGGCTCTTACAGGCAAGCGCGGCGCGGTGGTGGTTTTCTGGTCGGGGGTTTGCTCACACTGTGTCCGCTACGACACGTTTCTTGGCGGATTCGAAAAACGCCATCCCGAGCTCGCTTTCATCGCCGTCGCCTCCCGGCACGGCGAGACGCTCGATTCGATTCAGGCCGCTGTCATCGAACGCCGCCTGCATTTTGCGATGGTGCACGACCCCGGCGGAAAAATTGCCGCCAAATGGTTCACTCAGCAGACACCCCGCACGTTCCTTATGGATGCCAGCCGGCGCCTCATCTATCGCGGCGCGATCGACAACTTCAAATATCCGGAAGATCCCGAGTTTGCCGGCTACCTTGAACCTGCCATCGACCAGTTCCTGAAAGGGGAACCGATAGCGCGGACGGAAACCGCCAGCTACGGCTGTGCAATCCAGTCCGTCTATTACATTCTGCCGAGGGCTCTGTGAACTTCCCGCTGGGCGGGTTTCTTAGGGTGCCTGCGAATTTGCTCGAATCCGGCTTGCTCACGCTCCATTCCGTCCTGAGCACCGCCCAGCGCGGCCTCTCACAAGTGGCGGGCCGCGCCAACTCCCAACCAGGAGCGCCGCTCGATGGGCCGAGTGACGTGGATCTTGCTCTTTCGGACTTCGCCAATCGCGTCGCGCGCATCGTGCGGTATACCTCGCCCGACACGGCCGAAGTTCCGCGCGTCTCCACCGAGATTGCCGATGCAGCCAGGCGCTCTTTCAGTTTCATCAGCCTCACGGATCCAAAGAATGTTGCCCTTCCCGCACAACTCGCGCTCTCCGCCGGAACCCTCGCCGTTCAGTCGGCGCTGCGCGGCCTCGCCACGTTCGAATACTTCGGACCTTCCCGGATCCAGCAGCTCGTGCGCGATGTCTATGAGATGTACACCGAGCTGCCGCTGTTCATCGGCCTCGAGTACAGGGAAGTCGTCAGACGCATGCAGAACCGCTTAAATTCCGCGCCCGACGATCACAAGACCCGCATCGAGCTTGGAGAGATTCTCGGAAAGTGCGGCCTCTATGAGCAGTCCGAAGGAGAGCTGTTGAAGGTTCCGCAGAACTCGAGCTGGTATGCGAGATCCCGCCACGAAGCCGCGGTTTCCATGGGGCGCGCGGGCAAACTCCGCCGCGCCGCCGAGCTCGGCGTCGAGGCGATGACCACGGATGCCTCGAACGAGCGCGCCCGCTACTGGCTGTGGCTCACCGCGCGCAAGATGGGCGCGTATCCGGACTTCGTCCCGGCATCCCATCGCATGGAAGTAGTCGTGGGCTATGACAAGCCCGTCGTCGAGTTCACCGACATCGCCGCGAAGATCGGCCTCGACAAAACCAGCGGCGGACGCGGCATCGCCATCTTCGATTACGACAACGACGGCTACCTCGACATCGCCATTGCCGCCGCGCACGGCGGCTGCAGTCTGTATCACAACAACGGAGACGGCACGTTCACCGATGTCTCGATCGGCTCGGGCATCGACAAGTCGGTCAATACGTTCGCCCTGCTGGCGGCCGACTACAACAACGACGGCTTCGTCGATCTCTACATCACGCGTCTCGGATTCTACGGCGGCGAAGGCGAACTGCTGCGCAACAACGGCGACGGCACCTTCACCAACGTCACGGAAGAAGCGGGCCTTACGCTCTGGGGCCCGGCCTTCAGCGCGTCGTGGGTCGATTACGACAACGACGGCTTCCTCGACCTCTACATCTGCAACAACCTCGGCGGACTGTTCGACCGCAAAACGCCCAACCGTCTCTTTCGCAACAACGGCGATGGCACGTTCACGGAAACCACCGAACAGGCCGGACTGAAGACGGTGTGGCCAACCATCGGCTGCGCCTGGGGCGATTACGACAACGATGGCTATCAGGACCTCTTCGTCTCGAACGCCATGGGCCGTTCGCAGCTTTATCACAACAACGGCGATGGCAGCTTCACCGATGTAAGCGAAAAGGCCGGCGTCACCGAGCAGGTCTTCGGCACCAACGCGACGTTCTGGGATTACGACAACGATGGATGGCTCGACATCGTTCAGTTCGTCTGGTCCGACCATGAGGACGTGATCCACACGATGCGCTTCGGCGAAGGTCCGCCGGATGCGAGTCCGGCGCGTGTTTATCGCAACAACCGTGACGGCACGTTCACGCAGGTGAACCGCCAGCTCAACCTGAACGGCGCGTGGGGCACAATGAGCGCGGCCGTCGGCGACGTCAATAACGACGGCTACGTCGATTTCGTGCTTGGGAACGGCAGCCCGAAGATGGACCGGCTCGATCCAATGGTGCTTCTCGAATTCGACGGCGCGCGTTTCCACAACACGACGTTCGCCGCCGGACTCGCTTATCGCGGCAAGAGCCACGGCGTGAATATCGCCGACCTCTTCGGCGACGGACGTATGTCGATGCTGGTCGCGGCCGGCGGCCAGTACCCAGGCGATCTTCTGACCACGAGCGTTTACTACGCCAACAAACTCGCGGGGAATTATCTGAACGTGCGGCTCGTCGGCGTCAGGAGTAATCGTTCAGCGATCGGCGCGCGCATCGCCGTGCAGTCGGACGGGCGCCGGCAATATCGCGAGGTCTCGGGTGGCACGAACTTCGGCTGCCTTCCGCTCGAGCAGCATTTCGGATTCGGTTCGGCGAAGTGCATCGACGTGGTGGAAGTCCGCTGGCCGAGCGGGCTGGTCGAGCGCTTCGAGGGGCTCGCGATCAATCATACTTATGAGTTCACCGAAGGTCGGCGCGGCCACAGGGACGTGTATGCAAAGCGCTGAAGCGACACAAACCGCGGAAGACCTCGCCCCGCTTCTCGAACGCTGCTTCCTCTTCGACGAAGTGGAAGACTCCTACGAAGTTTCCGGCATCACCGGCCGTATTCCGGAATGGCTGCGCGGGTCGTATTACGTCAATGGGCCGGCGCGTTTCCAGCGCGCGGGCCGGCGGTATAAGCACTGGCTCGACGGCGACGGCATGGTGTGCGCTCTGCACTTCACCGACAGCGGCGTTCGTTTCGTCAACCGCTTCGTCAGCACGCCCAAACTGCGCGATGAAGACGCCGCCGGCAGGTTCCTCTATCGCGAGTTCGGCACCGCGTTTCCGGGCGATCTGCTGCGCCGCAAAGTCATGCTGGAACCTCCGGTGAACGTCAGCGTCTATCCGTATAACGACAGGCTTCTCGCATTCGGTGAGCAGTCGGTACCGGTCGAGCTCGACCCCATTACGCTCGAAACCCGCGGCGAATACGATTTCGGCGGCACACTGAACGAAGTCAGTCCGTTTTCCGCGCACGCCAAGAAAGACCCTGTAACGGGTCATCTCATCAACTTCGGCATCTCGTTCTCCGTCACCGACCCGATGCTGAACATTTACGAGTTCGACGCCGCCGGAGGATTCATTCGCCGCCGCCGTCACAAGCTGCAGTACCAGCACTCGGTGCACGACTTTGGCTTCACCCCGAACCACGTCGTTCTCTACCTCAGCCCGCTGATCATGGACTTTCAGCGCTTCTGGTCGGAAGACATTTCCGTTATGGAATCGCTGTGCTGGGATCCGGACAAAGGCACGCGGCTCTTCATCGCGCCGCGTTCGTCGAAGACCGAGGAAGCGTTCTCGCTCGATATCGTGCCGCGGTACTGCCTGCACCTGGTCAACTGTCACGAGGAGGGCAAGCGGCTCATTGTGGACGTCCTCGAAATCGACCGCGAGATTTACCGCGAATACCAGACGATCCCGAACCTCTTCGAGACCGTCCCGCCTTGTCGCCCCGCGCGCTACATCATCGATCTCGAGACGCGCAAGCTGCTGGACCGGTCCGAGATGTCATATAACTGCGCGCCGGACTTTCCCGCGATCGACGCGCACCGGCTCGGTCTCGACTACAACGACTTCTGGGCGCTCGGCATCAGCACGAGCGGGCAGCCGGGCCGCAAGTTCTTCGATCAGCTCATCCGTGGCTCATGGAAGGATGGCGCGATCACGGACATGTACACCACGCCGCGGGGCGAATACCTCGGCGGCGAGCCGGTGTCAATCGTGAATCCGAAAAATCCGGACGAAGCCGTAGTGATCGTGCAGCATCTGCTGCCGGGAGAAGGCCGCGTGGATTACGAGGTGCTGGATGCGTTCGCGCTGAAGTCGGGACCGATGGCGCGGTTGCCGTTAAGGCATGCGATCCATCCGGGCTTCCACAGCAGCTTTCACGCGGGATAGAGCAGCGATCTTCGCGCCGCTGAGTCTCCTGACGCCGCACCTGGCGGCGCCGTTGGGTTCGTGGCAGTGCGTCTTCCGCGCCCGGGGCGGCATCGGGGGCCAGATCGAGCAGGGCCAGGCCTTCTTCCCCCGGAACGTGGCGAGAGCGGCACCGCCGCATTCCTGATCAGTTGACCGGGGCGAGCACTCTGCGCCGGCGTAACACAACGGCAACGACGAGCAGTCCAAAGCCCGCAAGCGCTATCGTCGCGGGCTCGGGCGTATTCTCCGGCGATGCTGAAGTCACGGCCGCATTTGGGACCGCAACTCCGCCATCGATAATCTGCGCCTGCAGAACCGCCCCACGTGTGAAGTGCGTGGAGTCTTCGAGCGTGTTCACGGGCGCGGAGTAGATGTAGTTCGTACTCTGCCCGTACTGATAGAGCTCAAGCTGCCCGTTGACAAGCGCCGAGCCGGCGATGCCCGTAACTCCCGTGCTGCCGAGATCGGTGGCGGCGGCAGTCGCGGGATTCAGCAGGTAGAGCTCGTCGGCCTGGCCTGCTCTGCCGGCCGTGTAGTAAAGCGAGCCGCCGCTCATTGAGAGGCTGGTATCGAAAGCCCCGTTATTCGCAACCAGACCGGTCGCGCCGATTTTGGCGCCCTTTCCGGTAGCCGGATTGATGGAGTAGAGATTCGACGACCAGTCGATCTCGAAGAGTCCAGTATTTCCTCCGGCAAAGGCTCCGATCGAGAGTCCGAGACCGGTGTTGCCGACGAGGTGAGCCGCGCCTGTAATGGAATCGACAGTGAAGAGATTGTCGCCGAAATCCTCGAGATACATGAGATTGTTGGATATGGCGACACCGCCAGCCTTGTCGATCGGCAGCGTGCTGATCTGCGTCCAGGAGCCGGTCGTATCATTGATGGAGCCGAAGCGATTGTCATAAAAGACGACATCCACGCTGTTGGCGCAGAGCCGGATGGCGCTGAGCGCCAGAAGGGCGCCGACGACAACGGCGCGCGAAGATTTCAGGTGTTTCACATCTGATCTTCGGCAGAATCGTGGATTAACTTTAGAGAGCCGCGCGCAATTCGACAACATCGCCGGACTCTATTCCAGCGATTCGGGCGGCGCTGGTCTGTCGCGCCGAGACTTCGAGGAACCCTGCGCTGCCGGGAATGACGAAGAGTCCCTCGCCGGCATCGGCATAATTCGAAACAACCTTGGAAACAACGCGCGACACCCGCGCTTGCCCAAGCGTCATCTCGAAACCCCTGGCGATCCGCGGCAGCCATTGGTCCGACTGGAAATTCGTGATCAGATTCCCGAATCGATCGACCTTGAGAATCCGTCCGCGCCATCCCGACGCCGTTTGAACCGGACTCGCGATATCGAGCCGCGCATAATTCTCAACACGAGGCCCCATCTCGTCCACCGCCACGCCGTTCGCGAGATGCGCCGCCACGGGGGCGAAGATGTCCCGTCCATGAAACGTGCGGCTCACGGGCTGCCGGAACAATCGCGAGGACGTGACCTCATGTACGCGCGCGTTTTCGAGAACGAGCGTCAGCACCCCGTTATCCGGCGCCACGAAATAGTGCCCCGCGGTCTCGGCTACGATCGGCCGCCGCGCACTGCCCACCCCGGGGTCGACCACGACCAGATGCACCGTACCTTCGGGAAAGCACGTCCACGCCTGCGCCAGCGTGTATGCGGCTTCGGTGATCGCGTAAGGCCGGATTTCGTGCGTAATATCGGTGATTCGCGCATCCGGCGCGATTCCCAGAATCACGCCTTTCATGGCGGCGGCGTAGTGATCGGCTGTCCCAAAATCGGTCAGCAGCGTGATAGCGGTCGATTTCATTTGTAAACTGGAGTTAAATGCAGCACATTTACTTCGATCACAACGCGACCACACCTGTCGCGCCCGAGGTGCTGCGGGATCTGACAGCCACGCTGGTGGACATCTCCGGCAACGCGTCCAGTATCCATCATTTCGGGCAGGCCGCCAAACAGCGCCTCGAAGCGGCGCGCCGTGAAATCGCGACGCGCATCGGGTGCGACGGGCGCGAGATCGTATTCACCAGCGGCGGCACCGAGTCCGACAATCTGGCGATCTTCGGCATTATCCGGCGCCCCGAGATTGGCGCCGCCGCGCGCGCGAAGAAGCACATCATCACGAGTACGATCGAGCATCCCGCCGTCCTGAACGCCTGCGCTCAGCTCGAGCGCGAAGGGGCGGAAGTCACGTGGCTTCCGGTTGGGCGCGACGGCATCATCCAACTGGGGGAACTGAAGCGCGCGCTGCGCCCCGCCACCGTTCTCATCACCATCATGCACGCCAACAACGAGACCGGAGCCCTGCAGCCCGTGCGCGAAATCGCGGCGATGGCGCGCGCAAGCCGGGCCGTGTTCCACTCCGACGGCGTGCAGGTCGCCGGACGCGTGCCGGTGAACGTGCGTGAAATCGGCGTCGATCTTTATTCGATCAGCGGACACAAATTCGGCGCGCCCAAAGGCATCGGTGCGCTCTACGTGCGGAAAGGCACGCCGCTCGAGCCAATCTCTTTCGGCGGACATCACGAGCGCGACCGGCGTGCCGGCACGGAGAACGTTCCCGGCGCCTCCGCACTCGGACGCGCCGCCGGCCTCGGCTGCGACTGGAGCGGAATTGCCGCGCTCCGCGACCGTCTGGAAAGCGGCATTCTCGCGCGTGTGCCCGGAGCTGCCGTGAACGGATCGACCGAACACCGCATCCCGAATACCACAAACATCCGCTTCGAAGGCATTGAAGGCGAAGCCATGGTGATCGCGCTCGACCTGCGCGGATACGCGGTATCGAGCGGTTCGGCCTGCTCGAGCGGCGCCGTCGAGCCGTCGCACGTTCTGCTGGCCATGGGGTTGACTCCGGAAGAAGCCCGCTCGAGCCTGCGCTTTTCGCTCGGGCCTGAAAACACCGAAAGTGAAGTTGACGGACTCATCGAAGCGGTCGAGGCCAGCGTCGCCCATCTGCGGCGGATCTCTCCGCAAAAGGCCGCAAAGCATGTCTAACGCACGGTGGTGGCACAGGCTTCAGCCTGTGTTCCCGGGAGCCTCGCACGGGCTGAAGCCTGCGCCACCATCTCCGGCGCCCCATGTCTAACCCACTCATCGCTGTCGCCATGTCGGGAGGCGTCGACAGCTCGACCGTTGCCGCTCTGCTCAAGCGCGACGGCCACAACATCGCCGGACTCACCATGCAGCTCTGGAACCAGCGCCGCTTGCCCGAGGTCGCCGGCGAATCCGCTACCGGGAGATGCTGCTCGCTCGACGATGTTTACGATGCGCGGCGCGTCGCCGAGCACATCGGCGTACCTTACTATGTCGTGAACCTGGAGCGCCAGTTCGAGCAGGACGTCGTCGAGCCCTTCGTCAACGAGTATCTCGCCGGACGTACGCCCGTCCCGTGCACGCTCTGCAACACGTTCATCAAATTCGACCAGTTCCTGACGCTGGCGGATTCCGTCGGCGCTCACACAATTGCGACTGGCCACTATGCACGCATCACGCGCAATCGTGATACCGGGCGCTACGAAATGCGCACGGCCGTCGACGCTTCGAAGGACCAGACCTATTTCCTTTGGGGGCTGTCACAGGACCAGCTCGCCCGCACGTTATTCCCTCTGGGCGGTATGACGAAACCCGAGGTTCGCGCGCTGGCTGAGGAATTCGACCTGCCCGTCGCGAAAAAGCACGAAAGTTACGAAATCTGCTTCGTCCCAAATGGCGATTACGCTGCTTTTATGGACGCCTATCTCCGCGACAAGGGCGTCGAACCGGCTGAGACCGAAGGCGCAATTGTCGATACCGCCGGCCACGAGCTCGGCCGCCACGCCGGCGCCCACCACTTCACCGTCGGCCAGCGCAAAGGCATCGGAATCGCCGCCCGGGAGCCGTTGTACGTCATCGCCACCGATTCGGCCACGCAGAAAGTAACGGTCGGATCGAACGACGATCTGCTGCGCGCCGGCCTGATCGCCCGCGACATCCGCTGGCTTTCCTGGCCTTCGCTTCCGGCGCCTGCCCGCGTGCGTGTGCGCATCCGCAACCGGCATGTTCCGGCCTGGGCTACGCTATATCCGCTTTCGGAGAACCGCGCCGAAGCCCGTTTCGACGAACCACAGCGCGCCGTAACGCCGGGTCAGGCCGCCGTGTTCTATTCGGGTGACCTCGTCGTCGCGGGCGGCTGGATCGAATAGTTTGCGAAAGCGCTCGGCGTTCCGCAACGCCCTGGAGGCCTGTGTCGCGCGCACGGTGATCGCTACGCTGGCCTGGTCCCCGCGACCCGTGGCCGATTGGCTCGGCGCACGCTATGCCGCGCTTCTCGACTTCACCATCCCCCGACTTCGCCGCATCGCGGCCCGCAATCTCGAACGCGCTTATCCCGATCGCGACACTGCGTGGCGCAGCCAGACGATCGACGGCGTCTTCGCCGCGATTGGGCGCCTGCTGGTCAGCTTCGCGCGGCTGCCGCGCATCAACAAGTCCAATGTCGGCGCCTGGATTCGATATGAAGGTTTCGAACACTACGAGCGCGCGAAAGCACGTGGCAGGGGAATCCTCTTCGCCACCGCGCATCTCGGCAACTGGGAACTGAGCGCATATGCCCACGCCCTGCTGACCGAGCCGATGAATGTTGTTGTGCGGCCGCTCGACAATCCGCTGATCGACGGCATCGTCGAGCGCCGCCGCGCGCTTTCCGGAAACACGCTTCTCTCGAAGCGCGATTTTGCGCGGTCGATCTTCCACGCGCTGCGGGAAAACCAGCCCGTCGGAATCCTCGTCGACCAGAACAGCTCGGCCGACAACGGCGCTTTCGTCCCGTTCTTCGGATCGCTCGCGTGCGCCAACCTCACCTTTGCAAAGCTGGCTGCCCGCAGCGGCGCGGCGGTGCTACCCGGCTTCGCGGTGTGGAGTCCGGGCGAGCGCCGTTACATCCTCCGCTTTTACCCGGAAGTCGAGATGACGGGCGATGCCGTCGAAGACACGCGCCGGGTCCAGCAGGCGATTGAGACCGCAATCCGCGAAGCGCCGGACCAGTGGCTTTGGATCCACCGGCGGTGGAAGACGCGTCCTGAGGGCCAGCCGGACTTCTACGTGGGTTAGGAGCTGTGCGCGGCCGGCCAATAACCACGGCCTTCCGGCGGCCCGAATGCTAGAATCACCTTTACCCATGCACACTTCCAGGGCACAGGAGTCTATGGCGCGGCCTCTCGCCGAGGTCGATCCCGCCATCGCCGAGCTGGTCCTGAAGGAGACGCGGCGCCAGAACGGTCAGATCGAGCTGATCGCGAGCGAGAATTTCACTTCGGAAGCTGTGCTCGAGGCCACCGGCAGCGTCTTCACCAACAAGTACGCCGAAGGATATCCGGCCAGGCGCTATTACGGCGGCTGCGAATATGCGGATGAAGTCGAGAATCTCGCCCGCGAGCGCGCGAAAAAGCTTTTCAAGGCCGAGTACGTCAACGTGCAGCCGCACTCCGGCTCGCAGGCCAATCAGGCCGCCTATAGCGCGGTTTTATCGCCGGGCGACACCATTATGGGCCTCGATCTGGCGCATGGCGGTCACCTGACGCACGGCCACAAGCTGAATTTTTCCGGCAAGACCTATCACGTTGCCGCCTACCAGGTGAGCAGGGACACCGAGCAGATCGACTTCGACGAAATGGCGAAGGTTGC
Organism: Bryobacteraceae bacterium; assembly: GCA_035552355.1. Lineage (GTDB taxonomy): Bacteria > Acidobacteriota > Terriglobia > Bryobacterales > Bryobacteraceae > BOG-234. Next base: position 20,025 of record DASZLP010000217.1, read on the forward strand.
CGACGAGTACAAGCCCAAAATGATCGTGGCGGGCGGCAGCGCCTATCCGCGCAAGCTCGATTTCGCGCGATTCCGCCAGGTCGCCGATTCCGTCGGCGCCATGCTGATGGTCGACATGGCCCACATTTCCGGATTGGTCGCCGCCGGTCTGCACGCCAACCCGTGTGAATACGCCGACATCGTCACATCGACGACGCACAAGACGCTTCGCGGCCCCCGCAGCGGTCTCATTCTCGCAAAGGAAAAATACGGCGCCGCCATCGACAAGACGGTGTTCCCGGGGACACAGGGCGGCCCGCTCGTGCACGTTATCGCCGCCAAGGCCGTGTGTTTCCACGAGGCGCTGCAGCCGGAATTCGTCGGCTATTCGAAGCAGGTGATCGCCAACGCCGCCGTGCTCGCGGAAGGAATGCAGGACGAAGGATTCCGCGTGGTCTCCGGCGGCACCGATACCCATCTGATGCTGGTCGACGTTTTCTCGCGCGGCGTGCGCGGCAAAGATGCCGAGCTTTCGCTCGACCGCGCGCGCATCACCGTGAACAAGAACGCGATTCCGTTCGACGTGAATCCGCCGTTGAATCCGAGCGGCATCCGGCTCGGCAGCCCGGCGGTGACGACGCGCGGATTCGCCGAGGCGGAAATGCGCGAGGTGGCGGCGCTGATTGCGGAAGTCCTGCGCAGCGTCACGTCGGATGCGGCCATCGCGGCGGTGAAGCAGCGTGTCGAGGCGCTGACGACGCGCTTCCCGCTGTATCCCTGGAAAATCGCTGCCGGCGCGTAACACCCGTGAACATCGCGATCGACGCCCGGCGCATCCGAGATTTCGGCGTCGGCACTTACATTCGCAATCTGCTGCAGGCTCTCGCCGCCGCCGGCTCCGGCCATCGCTATAACATCGTTTGCGCGCCCGAAGACGCGCCGCAGTTCGCGCATCTTTCCGCCAACTTCGAAACCTGTGTGTACGGGCGCAGCGACTCCTCGCGCCTTGACCATCTGGCGCTGCCGCGGCTGCTGCGCAGGCTGCGCACGGACGTGACGCACATCCCGTTTCACCGCGTGCCGCTGTTTCTCGACAAACCTTACGCGGTCACGATCCACGACCTCTCGAGCATCTTCTATGACGATGCGACGGGTTTGCTGCACGCCCTCCACCGTTTTCGTCTTCGGCGCGGTCTGGAACGCGCCGGCGGCATCATCACCGTATCGGGGGCGACGCAGCGCGACGTGATGAATCTGGTCCCGGACGCGGCCGCGCGTATCCGCCTCATCTACAACGCTCCGGATCCGCTCTTTCTGCAGCGGCGTGTTCCAGCGATCTCTTCGGGCGCCACGCGGCCCCAGGACGTCTCGCGCGAGCGCCACCGGATTCTCGAGCGCTATCAAATCCGGTATCCATTCCTGCTTTACGCCGGCTCCATCCGGCCGCAGAAAAATATCCCGCGGCTCATCGAGGCGTTCGCGGTGGCGCGCGGCGGTCTCGAGAGTCACGCCGGATACCGCGATCTCAGGCTCATCATCATCGGCGATGAAATCTCGCGGCATCCGGACGTGCGCCGCGCCGTGATTCACAGCCGCGTGGAGCACTGCGTCCGTTTCCTCGGCTTTATCCCGTTCGACACGCTGCGCATCTTTCACGAACTCGCCACGGCGTTCGTTTTTCCATCGCTGTACGAAGGATTCGGTCTCCCGCCGCTCGAGGCGATGGCCTCGGGCACGCCCGTGATCGCGTCGTCGGTGAGCTCGCTGCCGGAAGTGGTGGGCGGCGCGGCCATGCTGGTCAATCCGGAAAATGTTTTCGATATCGCGCGCGGTATTACGGAAGTGATTCTCAACGATCAGTTGCGTGAAGAGCTCATCGCAAAGGGACGGCGGCAGGCCGCCAGCTTCAGTTGGGCGCGCACGGCGGAAGAGGTGCTCAAGGTTTACGAGGAACTGGGCGGCGAGCGGCGGCGTCAGAGCTGACTTGCAAAAAATTGCGTATCGTTACCGCTTGCGCACGCGCGCGGCTCAATAAATGACTTCCGAGCGGTAACGCGAACTTCTGGTTCCGGCGGTTATCATGATGTATGCCAACCAATCCTTACGCGTCTCATCTGGGGAGCGCCGATCCGGTTGAAGTCATCCGCGCCACTCCGGTCCAGCTCGAAAAACTTATTCAATCAATCGGTCCTGAAAAGCTGAACGTTTCGCCCGCGCCCGGCAAGTGGAGTGTTCGCGACATCATCTCGCATCTCGCCGATTGCGAAATCGTTTTCGCATTCCGGTTGCGCCAGACACTTGCCGAGGAGCATCCAGTGATCCAGCCCTTCGATCAGGACCGTTGGGCCGCCCCATACCCGCACTACGACGCGCGCACGGCGCTCGCCGCCTTTTCGGCTCTCCGCCAGTGGAACGTCGCCCTGATCGCGGGGCTCAAGCCGGAAGATTTCGAGAGGACCATGAACCATCCCGAGCGCGGCGACATGACTTTCCGGACAGTGGTCGAAACGATGGGCGGCCATGACCGGAACCACCTGCCGCAAATCGAAGCGGTCCTGAAGTAAAGCAAAGGCCGCAGGTATCGTTCGACGTTCTCAGTGCTCTTGTTTTTCGCGCGGAGGTATCGTCCACAGATAGAGGCGCTCGCCCGCGACAATAAGTTGTCTGTCAGGTTTCCAGTCGCCCATGTCAAACGCGTGCGATACGATGCGCGTACCGGGTTTGAGTTCGCGTTCGAGACGAGGCCGCAGGCGCAGGTTGACGTCTGGTAAGAGGTATAGCGCGACGACCGTTGCACTGCGAATATCCGCATCAAACAGGTCATTCGCCTCAAAGCTGACACGGTCATCCACGCCGGCTTCGCGTGCGTTTGCGCGTGCTTCTTCGATGCGCGCCGGATTGATATCTATTCCCACGCCACGTGCACCATATTTCTGCGCGGCGGCAATTACGATACGGCCATCGCCGCACCCCAAATCGTAAACCGTATCATCGCCTGTGACCTTAGCCAAATCGAGCATAGCGCCGACAATGCGCGGCTCGGTCGCGACATAAGGGGTATTGATCGGAATCTGATCCGGGGATGGTTTCTGACCTTCACTCGCGCATGTGAGGAGCCCAACGGCCACGACGAACCCAGCGAATCGCATACCGCTGTTCGAGAGCACCGCTGATTCCAAAGGGTGGCTTGCCACATGGGCGCCACGTAACGGCCGCAGGTTGGCAACCAGGTTACGAACCTGCCCCACATCGGCCCGGCCGACCAAATGTATGCGGCATTGGGCTCTCAGCCTGTTCGCCTCGGGTGTAACCGCTATCCTGTATCCTTTATTCTTGTAAGCCGGTATCCTGAAAAGAAGCGAGTTTAACGAAGGATGGTTCTCAGCATCACCACGCGTCATTGCGAGCCCGACGTCACCGTCATCGAGATCAACGGCCGTATTACGCTGG
>DASZLP010000218.1:0-6335 GCA_035552355.1 Bryobacteraceae bacterium
AGAGCGCCGAGCAGCGCGAAGCTGACGGTCCATGCCATCGGTTTGAATAACCGCCCCTCGACCGCCTGCAAAGTAAAGATCGGCAGGTACGCCGTGATGATGATGCCGATCGCGTAGAACACCGGCCGCTGCACTTCATGCGCCGAGCCGCGGATAGACCCGATCGTCGATTTGCTCGCCGCGCGCGGCTGGCTCAGATGATGGACAATGTTCTCCACCATCACGACCGCGCCTTCGACGACCATTCCGAAATCGAGCGCGCCGAGCGAAAGCAGATTCGCCGGAATATTATTCAGCTTGAGGCAAATCGCCGCAAACAGCAGCGAGAACGGAATGGTGAGCGCCACAATAAACGCGCCCCGCACGTTCCCCAAAAAAATAAACAGGATGATCGCGACGAGGATGATGCCTTCGGTGAGATTGTGGAGCACCGTGTGGGTCGTATACTCCACCAGCTTGCTGCGGTCGAGGAACGGCACGATCTTCACGCCGGGCGGCAATATCTGCTCGTTGAGCTCCTTCACCTTTTCGTGGATGCCGTTCAATGTCGCTTCCGACTCGGCGCCTTTGCGCAGCAGCACGATCCCTTCAACCACATCGTCGTCATCGACGATCTTGCCATTGACGCGATGAATCGCCTTGCCAATTCGCCCCAGCCGGATCTTCGGACCCTGCTCGACCTGCGCGATATCGCTCATGCGCAGCGCCGTGCCGTTCTGCGTCTTGATAACGGTCTTCCCGATGTCATCAACGTTGGCAAAGAGGCCGACTTCGCGCACGTTGATCTGCTGTAAACCTTCTTCGATGAAGCTGCCGCCGGCGTTCACGTTGTTGTTGCGAAGCTGCTGCTCCACCTGGCCGATGTTGAGTCCGTAGGCGATCAGCTTGTCGGGCGCGATGCGGATCTGGTATTCCTTCGTCGGTCCGCCGAAGCTCGAAACGTCGACCACGTTGGGCACGGACTTGAACTGCTTCTCCAGCACCCAATCCTGCAGGGATTTGAGCTCCATTACGTCGTACTTCGGGTTGGTGCTCGTGAGCGTGTACCAGTAGATCTGGCCGACTGGACTCCAGTCCGTGCCCATCTGCGCCTGAATGTTGTCCGGCAGGTTGACCTGAGAGAGGCGCTCGAGAGCTTTCTGGCGATTCCAGTCGTTTTGCGAATCGTCGTCGAAGATCAGGGTCACGCTGGAAAGGCCGAAGACCGATTTGGAGCGCAGGCTCGTCAGATGCGGGATGCCGTTCATGGCGATCTCGATCGGAATCGTGACCTGCTGTTCGACTTCTTCAGCGGCGCGTCCCGGCCACTGGGTGATGACATTGACGTAGTTGTTGGCGACGTCCGGATATGCTTCGATCGGCAGGTTCGCGAACGAGATCGAGCCCCACACGAGCAGCAGGAGCGCACCGAGCAGGACGAGGAAACGGTTGTTGAGCGAGAAATCGACGAGCGCGCGGATCATATGTCAGGATGTGGGGCAGGCTGGCATCCTGCCGGGGGCTTTACGATGGTGGAACAGGCTTCAGCCTGTGCCTGAGTCTTTGAAAAACAGGCTGAAGCCTGTTCCACCGAGAGACTTTTCAGCATGGTGGCAGGCACCCTGCTATTCCTCCGCCGTGTTCTGCAGCACGAGCGCGTTCCTGACGACGCGATCGCCGGGCGCAATACCGGACAGCACGAGTTGCGACGCAGGCGGAAGCATCTTGCCCGTTACCACCTCGATCCGGCGGAAGGTGTTGGTTCCTTTGGGCTCATAGACCCAGTCGCGGTCGTGCAGATGAAGAATCGCGGTCGACGGCACCGAAGCCGCGCGCTGTTTGTCGCTTCCATGGAACGTCGCCGTCGCGAACATCCCGATCCGCATGATGCCGGGATTCGCCACTTCAAGCCGCACTTTGGCCGTCCGAATCGCCGGATCAAGAATCGGACCGATGTTGCTGATCCGCGCGCGCAGTACGCGGTCCGGATAGGCGTTCAGGCGCATGTCCACGCTTTCGCCGATCCGTACATTCTTCAGATCGTTCTCGAAAACATCGCAGACGATCCACACGTTTGAGAGATCGGAAATCGTAAACGGGTTCGTCGAGGCGAGGCCCTGCACGCCCGAGGCGGCGGTCACCTGCTGGTCGGTGATCACGCCTGAAATCGGCGCCACGACGTCGATGATCGCGGTGGGATGATCCTTATCCGCGCCGAGCACGCGCAGGTGTTCTTCGGCGGTCTCGACGGCGACCTTCGCCTTCTCGTCCGCGTTGACTGCGACTTCGTAGTCCTTCTGGGCCATGGCGCCGGCGTCAAGAAGCGTTTTGGCGCGGGCCACCTGGGAGCGCGCCAGCGTCTCGTCGGCCATGGCCTGGCGATAATCCGAAAATACGCCCGAGATGTCGGCGCTCTGCACGCGCATCAGAAGCTGGCCTTTCGTAACGGTGTCGCCGAGCTTTGCGCGCACCTCGATCACCCGCCCTGAGGCGAGCGATATCACGGGAACATTGCGCGAAACATCGGGCGCCACGACGCCGGTCACGAGCAGCTCCGGCGCGGCATCGTACAGCGCGGCGGTGTCGATCTGAAATTGGTCCGGGTGGTCGACCTTGACGATATTCGGATCGCCCGCTTTCTCGACCTGTGGCGCGGGCGGGGCTTCGGCTTTGGGATCGGCTTTCACTTTCTGCCCGCAACCCAAGAGAAGAGCCGCAAGAGCCAAACAGGCACTGGCGCTCAGAAATTTCACGAGAGGTTTCATTGGATGACTTCGCGGCCGACCGCGAGATTCAACTGGTTCGCGGCAGTCAGATAAGAGCCCACCAGGTTCAGGTAGTTCAATTGAGTGCTCCGGTAATCGTTCTGCGCGCTCAGGAAATCGAGCAGCGACGCCCCGCCGCGCTGGTACGCGAACGTCATCGTGTCGCGCACCCTTAAAGCCTGCGCCAGATACTTGTCTTTATAGGGCCGCAGCAGGGTCAGGCTGCTGTTCACGGTTGTCCAGGCAGAATCCACATCATTGAAAATCTGCGCTGTGGCGGCTTCCTGCAGGCGTTCGGTGCGGCGGATCTCGATATCGGTCCGCTCCTTCTCGCCCTGATTCCTGTCGAAGATGCGAAGCGGAATCGAAATGCTCGCGCCGATGGTGTTGTAGTCGTAGATATTGTTGAACGAAGGATTGTGCGTCCACCAGGCGCTGAACGTCGGGTCCGCGGAGCCGTTCGCGATAGCGAGCTGGTGGTCGGTCTTCGCCTTGTTGACAGTCTGCATGGCCGCGCGAAGATCGGGGCGCGTATCGAGCGCGATCCGGTGGAAGGAATCGAGCGCATCGAGCGGTCCGGCGAAATCGAATGTTCCGGATACATCGAACTGATCGACGGGAGTGCGGTCGTTCATCAGCATCAGAAGCTGGATCCTGGCCGTCCGCACGCTGGTATCGGCGGTCTGCAGCTCGGCCTCATACTGCACCCGCTGCAATTCGAGGCGGTCGAGATCCACCTGCGAGATGTTGCCCGCGCTGAGCTGCGTGCGGCTGATGGCGAGAACGCGATCGTAGTAGTCGAGATTCTCTTTGGCGACCGCGAGGATCGCCTTGGCCTGGAGCGCCTGCACGAAGGCGTTGCGCAGGTTGAAAAGCAGATTTCTTTCGAGGTCCTGCTGCTGCGATTGCGCGACGGACGTTCCTTTTTGGGCGCTTTCGAGACGCAGCTCGCGCTGGTGATTGCGCTCATGGAGATAGCTGACCGACGGGGAGAACTGCGTCCCCGCGAAGGGGCGGTACACGCCCTGATAGGGAGTCAACTGCGTGCCGTCGGTTGAGAGAGCGAAGTCCGGATTCGGACGAAGATAAGCGGTGGTCTCCTGCGCTTTGGACTCCTCAATGTTCAGTTGCCCGGCGCGCAGTGTCGAATTGCCGGCTTCGAACTTATCGCGGAGTTGCTGCCACGAATAGGTCTGCGGCTGCTGCGCCGACAGAGGGATGGCCGCGAGTGCTGATGCAATACATAGAACGAGATATCGGGTTCGACGGCCCAAATTCCAATGTAGCGATCCGGTACAAAGTCCTCCATTATCTTTTAGATACGCGAAATTATCTTTCGGCCAGAGGCTTGACATCTTTCAGCTATCGGTATTTCGGTTTTGTGCGGGGCTTTCTAAGATTGAGGCAGTTGAGAAACACTGGCATAGCAGGCGAAACCGCCTGCCCCACGCGGAAAGTATGATGGAGGCAAGCGCATTCCCGACCAATCCGGCGGACCGCGCGCATCGCACCTTCATGCTGTCATTTCTTCTTCGCGGCACGCGCACGGCGGTTCTCACGAGAGCCGTCGTAATGACAGCCGCGATCGCGGTGGTCGACTGGCGCATTGAAGGAAATATTCCGCTCGGATTCCTCTATCTCTTTCCGATGTTGCTGGTGGGGAGCGTCCTCAACCGGTGGCAGATCGCGATCGCCGCCGGAGTCTGCACGGTTCTAACTGAGTTGTTCGACGCCTTCGAGTGGTTCTCGCCGGCCGGAATTCCGCGCGATATTCTCATTTTCGCGGCATTTTTCTGCATGGGACTGTTCGTGTTCGAAGTTATCCGCAGCCGCCAGGCCGCCCTGCAGCACACGCTTGAGATCGAACGCGAAAGCCATGCGCGCAGCGATGCCGAAGAGCAGCTCAAAGTCCTGGTGGAAAGCAGCCCGGCGGCCGTTTTCACCACCGATTCCGATGGCGCAGTGCTGCTGGCGAATCAGGCGGCACATCGGCTGTTCATGGTTCCACCGGGCACGCTGCCAGGAAAGCCGATCCATGAATTTCTGCCGTCGCTCGTGAATGTTCTCGCCACCCGCGCCGGAACGCGCCCGGTATCAGGCAACCCTTTTCGCACAGCGATGCAATGCCGGGGGCGGAGGCAGAACGGCGAGTCGTTTCTCGCGGACGTCTGGTTTTCCACGTACGGCACGACCGCCGGGCCGCGATTGGCCGCCATGGTGGTGGATGGCTCCGAAGACCTGCGCAATCGCGAGGCCGTGAGTCTGCACCAATTGCTGGCGGCTTCGCGCATCCTTGTCGGAGCGGTATCGCATGAAATCCGAAACGTCTGCGGCGCGATCGCCATGGCGCACGCAAACCTGTCGAAGACGGCCGCGCTCGCGCCTTCTCTCGCAAGCAACAAGGATTTCGAAGCCCTCGGCAACCTGATTCTGGCGCTTGAAAAAATAGCCGCGATGGATCTTCGCCAGATGGCCGACCAGGCTTCGAGCGTCGACCTGCGATCGCTTCTCGAAGAGTTCCGAATTATCGTGGAGCCTGCCCTCGAGGAGCAGGACATCCGGCTCTCGATCGAAATTTCGGACGATATGCCTCTTGTCTGGGCGGACCGCCAAAGCCTGCTCCAGGTGATGCTCAACCTGACGCGCAATAGCGAGCGCGCCATGCAAAACGAAGAGCGGCGCGAGCTGACCATCGCGGCGATGGACGACCAGCAGCGGGTCACGATTCGCTTCACCGACACGGGCTGCGGCGTGGCCCATCCGGACCGGCTCTTCCGGCCGTTTCAGCAGCAGGCGCAGGCGGCTGGGCTGGGCTTGTTCCTCTCGCGCGCGTTCATGCGATCGTTTCGCGGTGACCTTCGGTATGAACCCGAGCCCGTCGGGTCAAGCTTCATCGTCGAGTTGTCGCGCGTGATGGCCGGCTCGAAGGATGCGAGAGAAGTCTCCAGGGAAGGTAATGGCAGAGCAGATCCGGATATTGCTCATCGACGACCACAGCCTGTTCCGTGAAAGCGTCGGCCGTCTGCTGGAGGCGGAACCGGACTTCCGGATCGCCGCGACCTGCGGAACGGTCGCGGAAGCGCTCGCCGTTCTCGATCGCGAACCGGTGGATGTTGTGCTGCTCGATTTCGACCTTGGCGACGAGCAGGGCTCGGCTTTTCTGGAAGCGGCAAAACGCAGGCGCTTCGAGGGCCGCATTCTGATGGTTACGGCCGGCATGAGCGACGCCGGCACGTTGCGCGCGTTTGAAGTGGGCGCTTCGGGTCTGTTCCTCAAACACAGTCCACCGGCGCAGTTGATCGAGGCGATTCACAAAGTAGTGAATGGCGAGATGTGGCTCGATCCGCGCGCCGTGCGCTCGCTGGTGTCCGCCGCGCATGTGAAATCGGAGGAGCAGGAGCCCGCGCAGCCGCTTACGCCACGGGAACGCGGCGTACTCAAAGCTGTCTTCGAAGGTCTGACGAATAAAGAGATTGCCGGGAACATGCAGATCTCCGAAAGCTCCGTGAAGGCGGTGTTGCAGCAGTTATTTGACAAGACGGGCGTGCGAACGCGGAGCCAGCTCGTGCGGATCGCGATCGAGCAGCACGC
>DASZLP010000219.1:0-10227 GCA_035552355.1 Bryobacteraceae bacterium
TCACCGACAACGTCAATTTGCTGGCCGCGAACCTCACCACGCAGGTCCGCAACATCGCCGAAGTGACGACAGCAGTGGCGCGAGGCGATCTCGGCCGTAAAATCACGGTCGACGCGCGCGGCGAAATCCTCGAGCTGAAGAACACCATCAACACGATGGTCGATCAGCTCAGCTCGTTCGCCTCGGAAGTGACGCGCGTGGCGCGCGAAGTCGGCACCGAAGGCAAGCTCGGCGGCCAGGCCGATGTGCGCGGCGTGGCCGGCACGTGGAAAGATCTCACCGACTCGGTGAACTCGATGGCGTCGAACCTCACTAATCAGGTCCGAAACATCGCGGGCGTCACCACGGCTGTCGCGAAGGGCGACCTGACGACCAAGATCACGGTGGATGCGCGCGGCGAAATTCTGGAGCTGAAGAACACCATCAATACGATGGTCGATCAGCTCAGCTCGTTCGCGTCGGAAGTCACGCGCGTGGCGAAGGAAGTCGGAACCGAAGGCAAGCTCGGCGGCCAGGCGGAAGTCCGCGGTATCGCCGGCACCTGGAAGGATCTCACCGAGTCCGTCAACTGGATGGCCGGAAACCTGACTAATCAGGTCCGCAACATCGCCGAAGTCACGACCGCCGTCGCGAAGGGCGATCTTTCGCGTAAGATCACGGTCGACGCGCGCGGCGAAATTCTGGAGCTGAAAAACACCATCAATACGATGGTCGATCAGCTCAGCTCGTTCGCCTCGGAAGTCACGCGCGTGGCGCGCGAAGTCGGCACCGAAGGCAAGCTCGGTGGTCAGGCTGACGTGTTCGGCGTCGCCGGCACGTGGAAGGATCTCACGGAGTCGGTCAATTCGATGGCCGGCAACCTCACGGCGCAGGTCCGCAATATCGCGCAGGTGACGACCGCTGTCGCCAACGGCGATCTTTCGCGCAAGATCACCGTCGACGTGCAGGGCGAAATTCTCGAGCTGAAGAACACCATCAATACGATGGTCGATCAGCTCAACTCATTCGCCTCGGAAGTAACTCGTGTGGCGCGCGAAGTCGGTACCGACGGCAAGCTCGGCGGCCAGGCGGAAGTGAAGGGCGTCGCGGGCACGTGGAAGGATCTCACCGACAACGTCAACTTCATGGCGGCGAACCTCACCACGCAGGTCCGCGGTATCGCGAAGGTCGTGACGGCGGTCGCGATGGGCGATCTCAAACGGAAGCTCGTCCTCGAAACGAAGGGTGAAATCGCCGAGCTCGCCGACACCATCAACGGTATGATCGACACGCTCGCGACCTTCGCCGATCAGGTGACCACCGTCGCCCGCGAAGTCGGCGTCGAAGGCAAACTCGGCGGACAGGCACGCGTCCCCGGCGCGGCCGGCATCTGGCGCGATCTCACCGACAATGTGAACCAGCTTACGGCGACACTCACCACGCAGGTTCGCGCCATCGCGGACGTTGCGAATGCCGTGACTTCCGGCGATCTGACGCGTTCCATCTCGGTCGAGGCGCAGGGCGAAGTCGCCGCGCTCAAAGACAATATCAACGAAATGATCGGAACGCTGGCGGCCACTACCCGCCAGAACAAAGATCAGGACTGGCTCAAGACAAACATCGCGCGCTTCACCGGCATGTTGCAGGGCCAGCGCGATCTGGTGACCGTGTCGAGGCTGCTGCTTTCGGAGCTGGCCCCGCTGCTCGATGCGCAGCACGGTTCGTTCTACCTCGCCGATCTGGTGGAAGGCAATCCGACGCTCAAGATGCTGGCCGGCTACGCGTCCAATCCGACCGGCGGATTACCCTCGGAGTTCCGCATGGGCCAGGGACTCATCGGCCAGTGCGCGCAGGAAAAGCGCCGCATCCTGATGACGCGAGTGCCCGACGATTACATCCGCATCACATCGAGTCTTGGGGAAGCTGCTCCGCGCAGCATCGTCGTGCTGCCGGTGTTGTTTGAAGGTGAAGCCAAAGCGGTGATCGAGCTCGCTTCGTTCGATCAGTTCAATGAAATCCATCTCGCCTTCCTCGATCAGATGACGCAAAGTCTCGGCATCGTGCTCAACACGATCGCCGCCACCATGCGCACCGAAGAGCTGCTCAAGCAAAGCCAGGCGCTTGCCCAGCAGTTGCAGAACACCAACGCCGAGCTCGAAGAGAAAGCGCAGCTCCTCGCCGAACAGAAGACCGAAGTCGAAACCAAGAACCGCGAAGTCGAGCAGGCGAAGGCCGCCCTTGAAGAGAAGGCCGAGCAGCTCGCGCTCACGTCGAAGTACAAGAGCGAATTCCTCGCCAACATGAGCCACGAGCTGCGCACGCCGCTCAATAACCTGCTGATCCTCGCCCAGATGCTGGCCGAGAACGCGGAGAAGAACCTGGTTCCCAAGCAGGTAAAATACGCCGAAACGATTCACAGTTCCGGCACCGACCTGCTGGCGCTCATCAACGACATTCTCGATCTCTCGAAGATTGAATCCGGCAAGATGGATGTCGAGGTTGGCAGTGTGCGCTTCCTCGATCTGCGTGACTACTGCTCGCGCACGTTCCGCCACGTGGCCGACGGCAAGAGCCTCGAATTCGCGATCGACCTCGACGAAAATCTGCCGCCCGAAACCATTCACACCGACGCCAAGCGGCTCCAGCAAGTGCTCAAGAACCTGCTGTCGAACGCGCTCAAGTTCACCGAGCGCGGATCGGTCCGGTTGCACATCGAGCGCGCATCGAGCGGCTGGAGCTTGAGCCACGCGGTGCTCAGCCGCGCCAAGCACGTGATCGCATTCTCGGTGACCGACACCGGCATCGGCATCCCGCAGGATAAGCAGCGCATCATCTTTGAAGCCTTCCAGCAGGCCGATGGAACCACCAGCCGTAAGTACGGCGGAACGGGCCTCGGCCTCTCAATCAGCCGCGAGCTCGCGCGCCTGTTAGGTGGGGAGATCCGGCTGCAAAGCGCTCCGGGCGTAGGCAGTACGTTCACGCTTTATCTGCCGCAGGTGTATTACGTGCTGCCGCAGACATTCAAGACCGACTCGGTTCGCCAAAAGGAGACCGAGATCGGAGAGGGCTCGCCGGCGTCTTTACGAGGCGAAGGGCTGCTGGGCGAAGTGTTCGCGCACGCCCGCTCGCAGGGCGATCTGCCGTCGCCGCCGAATCCCGGTATGGATCCGGGCGTCGACATGATTCTGCCCGCTCCTCTGACCAACATGGCCGAAGAGCTGGTGATCGACGACGACCGCAACTTCATAAAAGACGGCGAGCCGCTGATCCTGATTGTGGAAGATGACGTCACGTTCGCCCGCATCCTTCTCGATCTGGCGCATGAAAAAGGTCTGAAGGCTCTCGTCGCGCTGCGCGGCGGCACGGCGCTGGCTCTCGCCCGCCAGTTTAAGCCGGGCGCAGTCACGCTTGACATCAACCTGCCCGACATGGCGGGATGGACGATCCTCGACCGGCTGAAGCACGACCCGGCGACACGCCACATTCCGGTGCACATCATTTCGGGAGACGAAAACCGGCGCACCGGCCTTGCTCTCGGCGCCATGACATATCTCGAAAAGTCGATTACCCGCGAGTCGCTGCAGCAGGCCTTTGCGACCATCGAGAAGTCGACGCAGCCCCGCACCCGCACTCTTCTGCTCGTGACGGCCGATGAAACACGGCGCGCCAATGTCGACGAATTGCTGGCGGGGCAGGATCTTGAAATAGTTCACTATGAGACTGGCGCGGATGTCATGCGCAAGCTGGACAACCAGTACGTCGACGGCGTAATCATCGACCTTCGGCTGCGCGATATGCCGGCCACCGAGCTCATCCGGCGAATACAGGAGTATGGCGTGCTCGAGCCGCCACCGGTGATCCTTTACAGCAAGCGCGCGGCGACCGCCGAAGAAGAAGCGGAGATCCGCAGGCTTGGACGCAACGGCGTCGTGCTGCACGCGCAATCGCCCGAGCAATTGCTCGATCATACGGTGCTTCTGCTGCACCGGCCGGAATCGGCGCTTTCCGAACAGCAGCGCGACACGCTGGCGGATATCCGCAAGCGCGACGAGCGCCTGGTCGGCAAGAAGATTCTCGTAATTGACGACGATCTGCGGAACATCTTCGCCCTGACCAGTGTGCTCGAACAGCACGGCCTGCAGGTGATGCACGCGGAGAACGGGCGCGCGGGCATCGAAATCCTGCGCAACTCGCGGGACATCGACGCGGTCCTGATGGATATCATGATGCCTGAGATGGATGGATACGAAACCACACGGGCGGTGCGCCAGTTGAGCGAGTTCCGTTCGCTGCCGATCATCGCGCTCACGGCGAAGGCGATGAAGGGCGATCGCGAAAAGTGTCTGCAGGCGGGTGCTTCGGACTACGTGACAAAGCCTGTCGATCTGGATCAGTTATTCTCGGTGCTGCGCGTCTGGATCGCGCGCGGTCATCAGGGTTCGGCTCTATATCAATCCGCGTCGATGAGCACCACGAGCGTGCAGTAGTATAAACGAATGTCGTCCGCGGCCGTGGGCAAAAAGAACGATTCAGAAGGGGGGCTCGGGCACGGCAAAGCAATGAGTCCGGCTCCCTCACATATCGCGCCCCCGGCTGCTCCGGCCCACCAAAAAGTAAAAATCCTGCTGGTGGATGACACGCCCGAGAATCTGATCTCGCTTGAAGCCGCGCTCGACTCTCTCGGTGAGGAGCTGGTATTCGCGCACTCGGGCAGGGAAGCGCTGCGCTATCTCCTCGAAGATAATTTCGGCGCCATCCTGCTCGACGTCAAGATGCCGGATATGGACGGGTTCGAGACCGCGGAGCTGATCCGCAGCCGGCCCCGCTCACGCAACACGCCGATTCTGTTCCTCACCGGCTACAAGAGCGATGAGCATCTGTTCCGCGGCTACGATCTGGGCGCGGTCGACTTTCTGTTCAAACCGATCGTGCCGGAAGTGCTGCGCAGCAAGGTCTCGGTGTTCGTCGAGCTCAGCCGCAAGGCGGAGCTGCTCGAACGGCAGGCAGCCGTGCTGCGCGAACAGACCGCGACGCTCCAGAAAGCCGAGCAGCAGTTCCGCTCGCTTCTCGAAGCCGCGCCCGACGCCATGATCATCTGCCAGGCGAGCGGCCACATCGCGCTGGTGAATACGTGCACGGAAAGGCTTTTCGGATACTCGCGCGAGGAGCTTCTGAACCGGCACATTCACACGCTCGTGCCCGAATGGACCTTCGCGAACCCATCGGCCTCGCCCGACGAGAACTCTCTCGACGGCGTCATTCAGCAGGCGGGTCCGCCGATCGAACTGGATGGAAGGCGCCGCGACGGCACGGCCATTCCGATCGAAATAAGCCGCAGCCCGCTGCAGGTCGGCGGCGAATTGCTGATCACGACGGCGGTGCGCGACATCTCGGTCCGCAAACGGATCGAGCGCGAGCGCGCGGCCGCCGAAGAGCAGGTGCGCAATCTGAACGCGCATCTCGAACAACTCAACGCGCATCTGGAGGAACGCGTCCGCGAGCGCACCGAAGCCCTGGTGAAATCGAACGACGAACTGGCGCAGTTCGCGTATATCGCGTCGCACGATCTGCAGGAGCCCCTGCGCACCGTTTCCCTCTATACCCAGGCGCTGTCGGATCGCTACACGAACATTCTCAAGGGCGAGGGGCTGACCTTCGTCAACTTCATCGTGGATAACGCCGCGCGCATGGAGAGCCTGATCCGCGATCTGCTTGAATACTCCAGTCTCGACGCCGCGCAGGACCCCAGAATGGAGCCGGTGAGCTGCGGCGAGGCTCTCGATCTCGCGCTGGCCAACCTCGAGGCGCGTATTGTCGAGAGCGGCGCTTTCATTCAGCGATACGACCTGCCGACGATTTCGGGCGACCTGGTGCAACTGACCCGGCTGTTCCAGAACCTGGTGGGCAATTCGATCAAGTACAGGCACGCGGATCGCACTCCGCGCATTAACATATCCGCTACGCGCAGCGATCGGGACTGGCTCTTTTCGGTCAGGGATAACGGCATCGGGATTGATCCCCAATACGCCGAGCGGGTGTTCGGAATTTTCAAGCGCCTGCACGGGCGCGATAATCCCGGCACCGGGATGGGGCTCGCGATTTGCAGGAAGATTGTATCGACGCACGGCGGCCGCATCTGGCTGGATCCTTCGTCAGACGAGGGCGGCGCGACCTTTCTTTTCATGCTGCCCTGCGCGGAACAGATTATCGAACAGCAGAAAGAAACCACCAGGCGCGTGTAAGCGGGGCAGGGTGGCGGCCGCGGATTACCAATCTGGCGCACAAATGCCCCGGATTGCAAAAAACCCGTGCCCAGTGCAGGCTTTCCGCATGCGGTGCGACCCCTGCGCGAACGTTTGCCGTTACAATGAATGGAGTGGATCCGTCAAAAGCATCCGTGGCCGACAAGTCGGCCGACGCCGGCGCCCCGTCCGAAGCCGGAGCACCTGTTAAGACTCACGAGCCGCCACGCGGTTTCATCGCCGAGTGGACCGTCACCATCATCCTTTTGCTGTTCGGCACCACGACGCTCGTGCAGGCGTTCGTAATCCCGACGGGCTCGATGGAAGACACGCTTCTGGTCGGCGATCACCTGCTCGTCGACAAGCTGGCTTTCGCACCCGCGGGCTCCGCGACCGCTTCGCTGCTGCCGTACACGGCCGTTCACCGGGGCGACATCATTGTCTTCCGTTATCCGATCGACATCAAACAGACCTTCGTGAAGCGCGTGATGGGCGTGGAGGGCGATCGTATTCGTCTCGAGAACAAGCGCGTATTTCTCAACGGGCACCTGCTGGATGAACCATACGTGGTCCATAAGGCCGATTACATCGATTCCTATCGCGATAATTTTCCCTCCGACCCGAATACGCCGCTGTATCCGCCCGCCCAGGTGATGCTCGAGAAGAACGTGAAGAACGGTGAGGTCATCGTGCCCCCCGGCCACTTTTTCGCGATGGGGGACAATCGCGATCAGTCGCTCGACAGCCGCTATTGGGGATTCGTCCCGCGCGAGAACATAATCGGTAAACCGCTGGTTATTTACTGGTCATACGACGCAACCACCGAAGAGCTCTCGGCCCCCGGCGTTGGTTTCGGTCATCTTTTCGATATCGCGACGCACTTCTTCACCAAGACGCGCTGGAACCGCGAGATGCGGCTGATTCGTCCTTACCCCGTGCAGTAAGCGCGGCTTTCCGATTATGCCGAAAGCGAACCATTACGGCCTTATCCTGGCCGGCGGCAGAGGTACGCGATTCTGGCCGCGCAGCCGCAAGCGGCACGCCAAGCAGGTGCTCAATGTCGCCGGCGAACGCACGCTGATCCAGGCCACGGTCGAGCGGCTCGCGCCGGTGATTCCGCCCGAGCGCATCTGGATTCTCACCAACGACTTCGTGCGCGACGAGATCGTGCGCCAGCTTCCAGACGTGCCGCGGGCGCAGATCATCGCCGAACCCGCGCAGCGGAACACGGCGCCGGCGATCGCGCTGGCGGCCCATATTCTGCAATCTGTCGATCCGAAAGCGGTGTTCGGCGTGTTTCCATCCGACCACGTGATCGGGTCGCCGAAGCGCTACCTGCAGTTCGTGCGCGCGGCCCTGAAAGCCGCCGAGAAGGGCCACATCGGCGTGCTCGGCATTCGGCCGCGCTGGCCCGAGACAGGCTACGGTTATATTGAGTTCCCGAGCCGTGTGAAACCGGGCGGGCTCGATGCGATCGATGTCGCGAGCTTCGAGGAAAAGCCCGATCTTCCCACAGCCCGGAAGTTCATCCGGGCGAGACGCTACTTTTGGAATGCGGGCATGTTCTTCTGGAAGGCGGCGACCGTCCTCGACGCCATGCGCAGGCACCAGCCGAAAACGGCGACGCTGATTTCCAGCCTGCCCGCGTTTCATGATCGCGATTTCGCGGCGAAGCTCGCCGAGGTCTTCCCGCTCTGCCAGAACATCTCGGTGGATTTCGGCGTGATGAACCACGCCGATAACGTCGTCGGCCTTGCGTGCGATGACTTCGGCTGGAACGACGTCGGGAGCTGGGACGCGGTTTATGAGCTTCTACCGCGCGACCGCAACGCAAACGCCGCCCGGTCGGAGTTGCTGTGCGCGGATTCCACGGGAAATTACGTCGACTGCGGCAGGAAGCTGGTCGCGTTGCTTGGCGTCAAGGATCTGATTATCGTCGATACTCCCGACGCATTGCTGGTGGCGGACAGGACGCGCGCGCAGCAGGTGGGGGATATCGTCAAGCTGCTCGAGAAAAATAATCGGGAAGAATTGCTGTAGCCTGCGGCGCGGGCCCTCCTGCCGGGGTCTGGGGTTTCTACATTTTTGTCCTTCCGGCATAGGACACGCGAATTGTATCCGCGTCCGCGTTCGACGGCAATGAACCGGCTGAAATGCTCGAATACGGCCACTGATCGGGACACGCGCACAAGCCGGCTTTCACGGGGTTGGCATGATCGCGGTTGCGCATGCGCATCGAGCAATCGATCGAACGCGACAAAATTTCGGACACGCGGATTGCATCCGCGCCTGGTCTCGTGTTGAGAAATCCCCCGGTTCCGGCTATGGGCCATCGATTGTGTACAGATCGGTGTTCAACACGGTGGGAGGGAGCGCGCCAATCGCCACGTCAGGAAGCAAGCCTCGCCGGCCAGCGTCCAATGGGGTAGAAACTCCAGGCGCTGGCAATCGTGCCGGCGCCTGGCCTTAACCCTGCGCCCGGAACACCCGCTCCAGAATCCCCACTGCTTCGTCGATCTCCGTCTCAGTCACGATGTACGGCGGCAGAAACCGCAGGACCGTATCGTGCGTGCAGTTCATCAGCAGGCCTTCCTGCATCGCCCGGTTCACAATCTCCTTGCCGGGAATCTTCAGGTCGACGCCAATCATCAGCCCGTGCCCGCGCACTTCGCTCACGAAATCGAACTGCTTCGCAAGACGGCTTAACTCGCCGCGGAAGTATTCGCCGACGCGTCGGATCTGCGGCAGCAGCCCTTCGAGAATGTCAAAGAACTCGAGGGCGACGCGGGCGGCCAGCGCGTTGCCTCCGAAGGTCGATCCATGCATCCCCGGCCGAATCGTCTTCGCGGCCCGCTCATTCGCCGTGAAGAATCCGAGCGGGATGCCGCAGGCGACGGGCTTGGCGGCCGTGACAATATCCGGCATCACCGGCGGATCGGCGAGCTGGTAGCCGAAGTACGTCCCCGCGCGCCCCACGCCGCACTGGATCTCATCGAAACACAGCAACGCATCGAACCGGTGCGCCAGCTCGCGCGCGCGGCGGCAAAAGGCCTGATCGAGCGGCAGCACGCCGCCCTCGCCCTGTATCCACTCGATGAAGATGCCGGTAGTGTTTTCGTTCACCGCGCCTTCCAGAGCCGCAATATCGTTCGGTGGGACGAACTTCACGCCCGGGATCAGCGGCTCGAAATCCTTGCGGTACTTCGCCTGCCCCGTGACGGAAAGCGCCCCGAGCGTGCGGCCATGGAAGGAGTTTTCGAGCGAGACGATTTCGTACTTGCCGGGCGAGATGTCGTGTCCGTGCGCCTTCATCATCTTGAGCGCGCCTTCGCTCGCTTCGGCGCCGCTGTTGCAGAAGAAGGTTCGCGCGAGGCCGCTCACCTGCGCGATGCGCTCTGCGAGCGGCCCCTGATATTCGTTGTAAAAGAGATTCGACGTGTGGATCAGCCGCGCCGACTGCTCGGCGATAGCCGCCACGATGCGCGGATGATTCTGGCCGAGCGCGTTCACGCCGATGCCAGCGATGAAATCGAGGTAGCGCTTGCCGGCGTCGTCCCACATCCAGGGACCGTCGCCGCGTACCAGAACCAGCGGATGACGCGCATAGTTCTGCAGCACATATTTACTCTCGATCTCAACGACGCTCTGCGTTAAGGGCCCAGCGGACATTACTTCGATAATACAGGCGCGGAATGCTTGAACACGCCGACGGCGTTCAGTGTCGCCACCGCGAGATTCGCGATGGTCTGAACGGCCTGCACGGTATCTCCTTTCGAAATCTGCTGGGAAGCCTGTCCCGCTTCCCAGGCGGCCGCGGCGGCGCCCAAAACGATATTCATTTTTTGCTGACCGCTTTGTGACAGGGGGATCGCCGTTTCGACCGTCTGGACCGACTGCACGATAGCGGGCAACGCGTTCAAAATCTGAAGGAAGGTGTTCATGCCAGGATAGTGGCATTCGTGTGGGCGCTGCCCCGGCGCGCCCGTCTCTAAACGATTGATCTCAG